>JAGVEU010000118.1 GCA_020057985.1 Calditrichota bacterium
CCGCATATCTTGAACGACATCTTTTGAAAGATCGGCGAGTGTTCTGGCGATCACTTGCCAGTCCCTCACATCTTCCTGAAAAGTGGTTTCACGACTGAATGATTTCGGTTCCCAGTGAGTGACCAGAGGGCTTTCATCCATGCCTCTGGCCGCTTCATAAAGGTGTTGACCGTAAGAATTGCCGAAATACTCCAACAGCTTTTCCAGAGGCAATGCGGCCAACTGTCCGATGGTTTCTATGTTTATGCCCTTCAGAAGTTCTTCCGTTTTTGGGCCTATGCCGTATAATTTTCTGACGGGCAGCGGCCAGAGCTTCGTTTCAACGTCGGCCTCCATGAGAACGGTGACTCCATCCGGCTTCTGCATGTCTGAGGCAATCTTGGCAAGAAGTTTGTTGGACGCAATGCCAATCGAACAGGTGAGGCCTGTCTTCTCCTTGATCCCGGCCTTAATCCACCCTGTGATCTCTTCGTTGGTGTCCGGCATATCCGTAACGTCCAGATACGCCTCGTCAATGCCGACATCTTCCATAATCGGGCTGACGGTTCGGAGAACTTCTTTAAATTTTACGGAAGCAGATGAATAAGCCTCGTAATCTACGGGAAGGAATACCGCATGAGGACACATCTTATATGCGGTCTTCATGGGCATGGCGGAGTGAACGCCATATTTTCTGGCTTCGTAATTGGCGGTAGAGACAACGCCCCTTTTGGATGGATCTCCCTGACCGCCGATGACAACGGGTTTTCCTTCGAGCTCCGGTCTCCTTTTTTGCTCGACAGCGGCAAAGAAGGCGTCCATGTCGATATGAAGGATTCTCCTTTTCATGGACTGGCTCAATGACGGATCGCTCATTCAGCTCCAACCGGTCTTTATTCTTGAAGAATAGACAGCAGAAGAGGGGTAAAGTAAATCACTCAGATGACAATACCACAAAGGCACATCTTGTCAATCCAGTGATTGCAACTGGTTTCATCCGGTTGATGCGTACTTCGTGAAAAATATTGATGCGATCAAAGCCCGATAGCAAGCAAAATACCTTGACACTTCAATGCCATAATTTTACCTCTGCTTACTTCTTGACAAGGGGCCTGGCCGATTGCATCGCCAAGTTCCTTGAGTTTGTATGGCTTGCCTATGAATACCTGGGGCAGTTCGAGGTTGTCGCCGGCTATGACCAAGGCCTTGTCGTAGCCGCTGGCCAGGATCACCGGGATATCGGTCGCGAGTTTACACAGGGCTGTCAATGTCTCCCAGTCGTCCATGCGCGGCATGGTCAGGTCGGAAAGGACTCAACGGATTTCATCCATGCGTTGCTTAGGACTGTGACAAAGCTAACAGGTAGGCCCTGACCCTCTGCTCAATCGCAACAAGTGACAGAGTGCTGGGCTGCAGACGACTTGCCCATGCTCGGCCCGGGTGTAGCGTGTCCCAGTTGGGGCGTTTGCCTTGGTGGCGTCCTGAGCCCGGGTCATGGTTGCCGAAACCATCGACAACGACATTCCAAAGGGGGCGATAGCGCTCTATGAGAAGGCTCTCGGCCAAACCTATCCAGATATCGTCCACCACGAGGTAGCGGCAACGGAAGTCCTCTATGTCCAGGTTCGTCACTTGGCGCAGAGAACCGGAATGCTGGCTCAGGCGATTGAAGAGGGCCGGCTGCTTGGTGCCTTCGTCGAAGCCGCCCTTTCTAGCGCCGGGACCGGCGGCCTGGCCAACGTAGATCGGGTGGGTGGGCTCGGTGTTGTTGAGGGCTGCGAGCGGCTTGTACAATATGTGTTCGCCTGTGTAGTAGATTAGGTATATGCCAGCTCCCACGAACAGCTCGGGTGGGGGGAGCGGCTCGGCTGGACGCGCGAGAAGCTCGCGGACAATGCTCTCCGCTAACCGGCGTTTTTCCAAAGGGTTGTATGGCTTTGGCGTCCTGGGGCCATTGGCGCTGTCCTGACCGCTCATCGGGTGGCTCCTGCCTGCCTCAGGACGACGGCGCTTTCATAGAGATGGGCTTGAGAGGTTTCACCCCTGCGGACAACCGACCTGGTGATGCTGGCGCCAACCCGCTTGGTGCGGAGCACCTCGATCCGCTCCAGGGTAAAACCGCGTTGGATGGCAATGCGACCGAGCACCTGGTCCACTTTGATCTCGTGTCCCTGGATGATGGAATTCCCAACAACGATGACCGCGGCTCCACCTGGCTTCAGGCAGCCTGAGAGAACCTCAAGGAAACGGTATGAGTCGTTGAAATAGGACGCGGCGTAGTTCGCCCAACCGCCACCACCGTAAACCCCCTTGTCTGTTCGAGTCTCTCTGATCGCGCTTAGGACCTCGACCAATGCGCTGTCCTCGAAAGTGATGTCAATGCGGCCTTGCGCCCTGACCGTCTGCCAGAACTTACCAATGTTGTTCTGTTCAAGGCCCCGTAGGTCATTTGGGGAATCCATCAGTCCGAGCCAGTAGAGGTGAGGCCTGGTGTTTCGCACATAGTGGTAGTTGTTCAGGTAAGGCGGCGAGGTTACCGCCAGATCCACGCACTGTGGCTCAAGGACGCGGCCGGCTTCCATAAAGCTCATCAAGTGAACAACTCCTTGTGGCGCGTCTGACGAGGTGCGCCGCGACTGAAGCCAAGCGATATCTGAACGGATCTTCCGCAGTTTCGCCAAAACCGCCCCATGAACGTCGGCCTGCTCAATTAAGGGCTTTCCGGCGCCCGGTCGGGTGGAGAGGCTGGGCTCATAGGTGTAGTTGGAGAATCCGACCATGACCGCACCGAACGCGACTTTGAAAATGTCAACCAGTGCTTGGGGCGCAACATGATCTAAGAAGTTGAAAAATCCGTGGACCTGTTCCTCAATCTGGGGACTGAAAAATGGGATACGTGATGCGAAGCCCGCGGGAATAGCGCCCACAGCGGTCCGGCTGCCATTGCGGCTTGCATAATCATATTCTGCAATCGCTTGGTCCAGTTGCTGCAGGTCGAGGGAGACAGCCTCGATCTTGGCTCTGCAAGCTAACGCGGCATAGGGGTTGATCTCGAAGCCGACCGCGTTATGGCCGGCCTGTAGAGCAGAAATGAGCGTTGTGCCAACGCCGGCAAACGGGTCCAGGACGCGATACCTTCGGGCCGGGCAGGCCGGCAGGAATGACCTGAAGCAATCCTCGACAAAGCGCGCAGAAAACCCGGCAATCCACGGCACCCATCGGTGTACAGGGACTTCCCGGTTCTCCATAAAAGCCGGGTCGCGGAAAAGCGCTTCGGTACGGGGGGCGGAACCGTAGTCGAGGGATTGTTGCTCACGTACGCGATCGGGCTCGCCGGTGTTGGTATGTGGGTTCTCTTTGCGCATTGCGGCGTTCACCAGTATTTTATTGATAAAGTAGTTTGTTTGTTTGATAAGGTATTGCTTTCTATGGATGGAAGTATAGGGGGGCTGTTTTTGCTTGTCAAGGGATATTACAGAAGGATATTACAGGGCCCACCCTCACCGAATGGTTTCATAGCCTCAGGGGACGCCATGCTTTGAAAAAACGATTTGCCAAAGTTGAACGTGCCGGGCGCGAAAGGACCCGGCGCAGTAAATCAGGTAGTATTTCCACAGGCGGTAGAACCGCTCGCCGAATTTCGGATTTTCACCAAAAAGTTGCTTTTCAGCAAACGTTGAAAGTGCCATATTGGGTGAA
>JAGVEU010000139.1 GCA_020057985.1 Calditrichota bacterium
GGCTGATCTGCACATTTCTGACGGAGGGTCCGCAATTGCGTACACGGCTTCTTCGCCAGACACTCCCTGGGCGGTCTATTGTCAGGAGTTGAAGACCAACAGGACGTTTCAGATGGTGAATCCTGCCGAACCCTTGCTTAAAAAACTTGAGCTTGCAACCTTTGAGCGATGGGATTTCGTGAATGCGGACGGAGATTCGATAGACGGTTGGATTTTCTATCCGCCGAATTTCTCCGAGCGGCAGAAGTGGCCGATGGTCGTTTACTACTATGCCGGAGTCTCGCCGCGTGATGAGCGCTTTACGTTCACTTATCATTGGTGGGCGGCGAACGGGTATGTGGTGTATGTGATCAATCCCGCCGGCTGCGTCGGCTATGGTCAAGAGTTTGCGGACAAGCATGTGAATGACTGGGGGACACTGGCCTCACGAGACATCATCACCGGAGTGAAGAAACTGCTGGCGGAAAAGCGATTTCTTGATCCGAAGAAAGTCGCGGCTTACGGTGGAAGCTACGGTGGATTTATCACAATGGATCTTGTGACCAAGACGGATTTATTTGCTGCGGCCTGTTCGATGTCAGGCATCAGTAATCTCTCAAGCTATTTCGGCGGCGGGTCATGGGGCTACACTTATGGAGACATTGCCTTGGCGGGAAGTTATCCGTGGAATCGCCCGGATCTGTTCACGGGGAAATCACCGGTCTTTCATGCCGACAGTGTGAAAACTCCGCTGCTGCTGACGCACGGCGCGGCGGATGTCAATGTTCCCGCGCTCGAATCCGACCAAATGTTCGTCGCGCTCCGGCTGCTCAATAAAAACGTCGCGCTCGTGCGATTCAAAGACGAGGATCACGGATTCAGCAAGTTCACCAATGACATCGCCGAGCGCGAGATCATGCTGGAGTGGTTTGACAAACATCTCAAGGGTGAACCGGAAGGTTGGGATGCACGCTGGAAAAAGTAGGATGAGAATATGCGGACGTTCCAGCTTGTAATCTGCGGCACTCTTGCGCTCGGTGCGTATGCAAACTTTGGTAGCGCGCGAATTCTGCAAGTGCCGGGCTCATATCCAACGATCGGAGCAGCCATAACAAGTTCCATTGAGGAGGACACGATACTTGTGGAGCAGGGTCGCTATTTTGAAATTCTGCGGTTTCCACATTATCGAATCTACGTTCTAAGTCACTTCCTTTTCAGCTACGACAGCACGGATCTTGCACAGACCATCATAGACGCCTCGCCGTTCGCGGATCAGGACACGGCTTGCGCTGTGATCTTTCCGCTCTCGGCAACGGGTTCCGTATTGTCCGGTTTCACTATCACCGGCGGACATGGCATCCGCAGTGCGTTTCCAGGATTCTGGTACGCAGGAGCAATTTATGTGGACACCTGCAGCCCGACAATCTCGCACAATCACATCATCGGCAATGTTTCCGCTCAAGCAGGTGTGGGTTATTTTATGTCGTGCTCCGGCTCCTTTGAGTACAACCGGGTTGACAGTAACACCTTCGGCTATGTTCAGATGCAGATCATCTACAATGTCCTGCAACCCGCCATGCATATCGAATACAACGAGTTCGGTGCCAATCCGGCTGCGGATACCTCAGAGGGGCCGTGCATTCTTGTGGATCGCGACGCCTGGGCTGTTATCCACGGAAACACGTTTGCCAATCAGGTCGGAAAGGAACGGCTTTGCATCTCGTATGAAGGCCGCGATGCTGTGATTACGAGAAACCGGTTCTTAAATCTTCATGCAGTTGGGTTGAATCCGTATATCATTTTCATCGAATCCAGTGTGTGTGAGTTTTCAGACAACGACTTCCTGCACATCGTTGTTGAGGGTCATTCGGTCGTTCAGATGTATTCGGGCGGGGGGGGTCTGCTGACTATGGAAAACAACATGTTCGAGGACATTGTCGTTGGCGGCGGCAATTGGCATATTGGAATGACAGTGGGACTGTCAGGATATACAGGCGTAATCCGCTACAATGTCTTTCGCAATCTGCGCGGAGATTACACCGGTGGAATCAATGTTGGCGGCAGTCCGAATGGCATTGAACTGACGAGAAACGTGTTCGAGGCGTGCTCAACGACGTGGTGGCTCGACTTCATGAGCGGCGCGCTTTTTTTGGGTGGTGACCGACCGGTCATCGCGCGTGATAACATCTTTCGCAACAACTATCCCGGAGCCGTCGGTCTCTCTTCTCCGCAGAGTTGGCCAGCCTCCGACTTTCGCTACAATTATTGGGGAGACGCTTCCGGTCCTTATCATCCCATACTGAACCCTAATGGCATGGGTGATCGAGTAGGAGACAGTGTGCTCTTTATTCCGTGGCTTACGGATACCAACTTCACAGCCGCTCCTGAGTCGCATGTTCCGTTGCCAAATACTGTCAAGCTCGAAGTCTATCCCAATCCGTTTAATCCAGCAACAGCAATAAAACTCAGCGTCACTCATCCAACCGCGATTCGACTTGAACTCTTCAATCTCCTTGGGCAACGTGAAGTCGAATTGTGGTCAGGTTTGGTTGCATCGGAGCAGGAAATCACTCTTGATGGTAGCAAGACAGGACTTTCTTCAGGAATCTACTTTGTAAGAGCGACGGATGTGAATGAGAATAAATCCATCGCGTCTGCGAAGCTCATCCTGCTGAAGTAGCACTATGCAAACAAGAGGCTGATCCCGGAATTTGGGTCAGCCTCTTTATCATAATGGCGCTTCCCGAAAGTGCGTTGCGAGTACGGATTCCGGTTGGGTTGAGGAGCAGTACCGAGGACGGTACTGCCTAGTAATCGCAGGGCTCAGTGTTATCACTGAGCCCTGCTTGGTATTGAATCACCAGAAGCGTTCAACGCTTGGCGTTCGAGTGAGTGGCTTTGTCCGGAGCGGCACGCTCGTCATGCATGGCCGGATCAAATGCATCAAGAATAACATCCGTCGAGCCTTGCACCGCATCCGCTTTGGTGAGACCAGCAAGATCCCGCGGCGGTGCAGCAGCAGCAACGGGATAATTCTCTGCGATCACGCCAAAGAAATAGGTTGTGCCGAGATTGAAACATTCAGGACACGCGTATGAACTGCCGGCAGCGTCCACGAATAAATGCTCCGGTGCGAAAAGATCCTCGGAAGTCGGCGACGCGTAAATGTGATAGAC
>JAGVEU010000315.1 GCA_020057985.1 Calditrichota bacterium
TCCCTTCAACTTTTTCTGATGTTAAGGAAGAAGATCGTTATCTTATCGAGACATACTTGCGAGGCGAAGCCACTCTCCTCGTGACGACAGATAAGCCACTGATAGCTATTCTTAAGCGCGAGGGCTTTAGAGTTCTGCACAGGGATGATTTCCTGCACAGCCAACTCCACTGATATTTACAGGTGTGGACACTATGAAATCCCTCTTCGACAACACCGCACGGCAGGAAATCCGCGAACGACTCCAGAAACTCACTCCCGACAGTAGCGCGCAGTGGGGGAAGTTCACTTGCGCCCGGGTGGTGGCACATTTCATTGACTCGATGGAGATTGGCTTCGGCGAGCGGCAAGTGGTAGAGAATAGGGGATTCCTGAACTCCGCCTTTGGACGGTGGCTGGTCACAGTTGCGCCAATGCCGGTGCCCAAGAGCGCGCCGACAGCGCCCGAATATCTTGTCACACAGCCCGGAGAATTTGAGAGAGATAAGCAGCGGGTGCTGGACTATCTGGATCGCTTTGCCAAAGGACGCGAACAGAAATGGGGCGTGCATCCGGCCTTCGGCAACCTTTCTCCTGAGCAGTGGTCGCGGCTGCATTATCGCCACTTCAATCACCATCTAACTCAATTCGGATGTTGAGATCTGGGCTTTGCCCGTTTCTATGCGCTCTTGCCGTTGCCCCGCTTTTCTTCGGTTGCGTTCATACAAGGACTGTTTCTCCGGATACGTCGCCGGAAGCGCTTGACGGAATCAATCAAGTGATTGAAGGTAGACCGGGCTCGATAACACTGAATAACAGAGACACTTATCACGGTTCATTTCATGTCGCGTTTGACTCGACGGTGTTCTTTCAAGGCCTTGCTGCCGAACGGAGGGTTTTTCCCAACGCTGACATTCGGCGTATCATGATTCCAGATTTTCCAAAGGGCCGAATCGAAGGTTTGGGTTACGGCGCTCTGACAGGCGGTCTGATTGGTACTGTGCTTGGTGCATTGTTATATGGAATCAGTAATGACCCTGTATATTCTCCACCACCATACGACTCTACTGGTTATGTGGATCTATCGAGCCACCATCATCGTTCAATTTTACGATACCTCGCCGTCGGGGCCGGAATCGGGGCCATTCCGGGCGCAACAATCGGTCTGGCCATCGGAAATCAGACTGGCAGTCTTTTGAAAATTAGGTTTCAAACAATGAGGCTCAGATAAATCACTATGCCCATTGTCGCAGTCAGTATCGCCCCCTCCGGAACTCCCGGCACAAGCCTCAGCAAGTATGTGGCGGAAGCCGAGCTCGTAGAATACCGAATTAGTGCATCACCAAGCACAGGATTCATGAGTTAAGGAGACTATATTGAAGTTAGATACCTTTCGGCCTAATGTGCCTATTGATGATCCGTCTCAATTTTTTGGCAGAGTGAAGCCTCTCGAATCCATTACAAATTCACTCTGGCAAATACGGGCGGGCAATCCACGACACATAGCAATCACCGGAGAGCGAGGAGTGGGAAAAAGCTCATTTCTCAATCAAGTGCTCAAGATCGCCGAGGGTGACACCCAATTACTTGATCGCTACGGGATACCATACGAGAAAGACCGCTTGTTCAATTTTCATACCGTGCGGATTCAAGCAATCTATAGCTATGATGTACCGGATCTCTGCCATGCGTTCAAGAGCCGTCTCCAGAGCACAATCGAAAAGCTGGCGGAAACCGCTAAGAATCTTGTGTCCGGAATAGATCTGAAGATTCTCGAAGTTAACTTTGAAACTTTTCGGAAACAGCCAATTGGCATCGAAAATGCCTTTGCAGATTTCGTTGCTAGCGCTTTCAAAAAATGGGGAGGCTCGGACGCGATGGGCACCCTCGCATTTCCTTCATTGTGTGTGGACAGACAGGCGCGGTGCAGCGGCTGCAAACGGAACACGAGTCTGTCGGAAGAACGTTCACCGAGATTCCCATCAGAACTCTTGATGTTTGCGAAACTCTGAGTATCCTGAAGTCCGGATTTGAGAAAGCCGGTTGTCTCTGGGATGATACGCTGGTTGGCCGCGTTCAGTTTTTGTCTCGCGGTCTGGGTTCTCTTGTGCACTTAATCGGTTCACATTGTCTCAATGTTGATACTGACGACTACATCTCCGGTGATGACGTCGCAATTGCAGTTGATCTGATCATTTCTGAAACCCTTAAGTCAACATTCGAAACAAAAATTCAGCTTGCAGGCGCGGGCAAGTATCGGGACATTCTGGAGGCGGCCGCGAGTTTTGAATCTGGAAGTATTCCCCTCCAGCATATCTGTGATAAGACTGGATGGAGTCAAAACGCGTTTAGCGCGAATATGGGACACCTTTGTCAGCGAGACATTCTTTTACGCCCGCAGGAAGGGTTCTACGAGTTTGTTGATCCACTGCTCCGCGAGTACATTCGTAAGTTCGGCGCCAAGCGAATCTCCACACCTAACGGCCATCAAGAGTAGCTAATCATGCCCATTGTCGCAGTAAGTATCGCCCCCTCCGGAACTCCCGGCACAAGCCTCAGCAAGTATGTGGCGGAAGCTGAGCGAGTGATCCGTGAAGACGGGCGGGTGAAATATCGTCTCGATCCCATGTTCACCACCATGCAGGGCGAGCTTAGCGTGTGCTTTGAAATCATTCAAAAAATGCACGAGGTTCTCTTCGCAATGGGCGCGCCTCGCGTCGGAACGGTAATCAAGATAGACGACCGCCGCGACAAGATCGTGGACATGGAAGACAAGGTGCGGGCGGTGGAAGAGAAACTTAATAGGTAGATCTCTTGAATCTCAAGTAACACCATGTAGCTAACAGTCATGAGCTATAACCGGAACAAGGAAATCCCAACATATTTTGGCCAGACACTGCTTCGCGGTCAATATATAAATACAGACCCTGATGAATGCTTGTCCAACGATCCTCGTCTGTTTTACACTCATCCACACGGTGAAATATGGACTGGCGATTCTATCGTGTGGCTTGCCGCATTACCTTCGGAGAGCGTTGACCTCGTCTTCGCTGACCCTCCATATAATATCAAGAAAGCAGAGTGGGATTCATTCGAGTCGCAGACCCAGTATGTCAATTGGTCTTTGAAGTGGATTGAGCAGGCGGCCAGAGTTCTAAAGCCAGATGGTACACTCTACGTCTGCGGTTTCTCCGAGATTCTTGCGGATCTCAAGCTCCCTGCTTCACGCTTCTTTCAAGGTTGCCGATGGATCGTCTGGCATTATAAGAATAAAGCAAATCTGGGTAGCGATTGGGGCCGGTCGCACGAGAGCATTTTGCATTTTCGCAAGAGCAAGAAGTTCACATTCAATGTTGACGATGCGAGAATTCCTTACGGTATTCACACGCTCAAGTATCCTGAACATCCGCAAGCTGTCACAAGCCAGTACGGCAGAGGAAATGACGGCAGCGATCATGTCTGGCATCCTCATCCAAAGGGCGCGAAGGCAAAGGATGTCCTTGAGATCCCGACCACTTGTAATGGAATGCACGAGAAAACGGAGCATCCGACGCAAAAGCCAGAGGAGTTGCTCAGAAAGATCCTGTTGGCGTCTTCTAATGAAAGTGACCTTGTCATAGATCCATTCCTTGGGTCAGGTACGACCGCTGTAGTGGCAGAACAACTGAAGCGCAATTGGAAGGGATGTGATACCTCGCCTGAATACTGTCGCTGGGCTGCAAACAGGATTGAGTTAGTCGAGGAGTGGTCCGTTGAGAAATGGATCCAGTACGATCTCGAAATTGCCGAGCGTCGAAAAGCAATTCGATGAAGAGAATTACTCTGCGAGACCTTCAGGCGAGCGTCCAGGACAAGAATGCCTTTGCGGAACTTGGCGACTATCTTGCGATAGCAAAAGCGCTCTTGAAATATTTGTCAGACTGCAATGCCACAAGAATCATCTCGCCCACTCACTCAAATTATGTATTCTATCAATTTGGCAAGGAGCACGGGCACAAGATAACGAGACCGCTGAACACAGATTTGTTTATTGAGTCTGAAGATGTTCTCGAATCCGGCTTTGATCTGTTTATGAGCTTCCTCGAACGGATCAAGAAGTATCAAGAGCAGATCCATAAACGCCGTAGCACGAGAGCAGTCTTGGAGACTAATACAGTCAACAGAATCGTATACACCGTTCAGCAATCAATTGGATGCATTGGAGACTCGTTCGAGAGCCCTAACCAATCACGGAAGCGAATTGGGCAGCTATTCGAGAACCTCGTTCGACTAATCATTCGTTCAGTGGGACTTGCTTGTGAAGGGCGTACTGTCAACCTCCCGATTCCCGGTCATCCCGGTTATGAGATGTCGTATGAACTTGATCTCGTTCTTTCCCGTAACAAGGCAATCATCGCATCCGAGACCAGGATCATCGGGGATCATGAAATCGTCGGTTCTGTTAAGACGACGAGCAAAGACAGAATTGACAAGGTGTTCCTTGATAAGTACTTGCTTACGAAACTAATGGGAAAGGATATTCCCGTCATTGCAGTGTTTCTGCACGATGTCCAAAGGGCTGTCAAAGGAAACAGTATCTTTGGCATCAACTCCACGTTCAAAAGCAATCATTTTCTGGGTTATACGGTTGCCTTGAATAGGCTCGATGGCGTCTATTACGTTGATCCAAGGCCAGACATGATCAGCAATGAACGGCTCCGCGAGCAGATAAGCGATTTCCAGAGGTTCCTCGTCCACGATCTTTGGACATTATCTGACAGATGAAAGCGTAGCGCGGAACGGCAATCATCGAGTGCCGA
>JAGVEU010000289.1 GCA_020057985.1 Calditrichota bacterium
ATATTTGCGGTGTTCTTGCTAAACTCTCACGCGAGCACATTCCGCCAGAGAGCGCCTTTAATAACAAGACAACAATTCGAATTGAGCGGATGGATAGGGTTCTTTCCTTAGGCCCGGATAGCAAACCGATGGGACCTCAGCAACAAGGCGGAGTTTGGAAAAGGACACTTTGCGAACCGTGCAATAACCGAACGGGACATTGGTACGGCGACAGTTATGTTAAGTGGTGCTACGAAGCAGTAGGTGTGCTTGAAAGATCGGCCTTCACCCCATGCTTGTCCCACTTGTACAAGATATATCCCTTACGGTGCCTCAAGCAGGTCATAACGATGTTCTTTTCGGTGAATGGCTCGGGGTTTAGGAAAAAACATCCGGAGCTTGAGAAATTTGTACTCTGTCCTCGTTCCAGATTTCTGCCTCCGAGATTTCGGATATTCTGTTACTTCACCGTCAGCCCATTCCTTCGATACTACGGGCAGCAAGTTGTCATGAAGGATTATGGGCACACTATAATAATCCCCTTTGCACAAGATACTGTGATTCTCTCAGACAAGGTCGGCTGTAAGCAGACCGACACTGCAAAAACATCTCAGAAAGACCTCGGCAACATGCCCTGATGTGAAGGGAGATCTGACGCAAGAGCCATTCTTCGCAAATGTTCGTGGGTGGGGGAGTTTAATTATTGGGACAATCTCGATTTTTTGCTGTGGTGCTGATTAGTCTATGTATGAAGTGCATTCCAAATCTCTAGTGTCGGCCTCTGGCCGTCTTCTCGAATTGCGAATTTGCCACAGAATCCATTTCCCCCATGTCCTCCGAAAGACGGCCAGAGGCCGACACTAGGGGTGGGGATTGCGTGTCTTGCATGCGGAATCATTCCCCTCATGTCCTATGAAAGACGGCCAGTGGCCGACACTAGGGGACTGTGGAATTGTTCTATACCTTATGGGGAACAATAGGAAATACGTACCATGAGCATGTGGCGGGTTCCGCAGAACCGCAAACTCAGTGATGTAACATTTTTCGTGACGGCTTCGCTTCTGAGAAGATCCCCAATATTCGGTCAGACAAAGGCGGCGCAGATCGCGCTCGACTCACTGCAATTTTTTCGGAAAAGAGGAGAGATTATACTGTATGGATATGTCATCATGCCCGATCACGTACATTTTGTGGCGAGAATTCTTGTGCCACACACGTTACCAGACATCATGCGGCGGTTCAAGAACTTTGTTGCTCATGAACTGAGCAAGGGGCCGATTTGGGAGAAGGGGTACATTTCGGCAGCCATACCCAACGAGATTGTCTATGCACAGAAATTGAATTACTTACACTACAATCCGGTCAAGGCTGGGCTCGTGACCGAGGCCGAACAGTTTGAATTCTCCAGTGCAAAGGAATACAGCAAGGGCGAACCGTATCAGACGATAGATTCGTAGATGATGTGGACAGAAATGAAACAGACGGCCAGAGGCCGACAGTAGGATCCATGCCTCACCTGTTTTCTCCTGAACATACTGCTGTCATCTATAATCCGATGTCGGGGACAGCCAAGACCAAACCGCTCGTGAAGAAAATGATTGCCCTGCTTGAACAGCGCGGATATCATGTGACGCGGACGGAGCGGGCCGGTCATGCGACAGTACTCGCGGAGGATGCAGCGCGGGCAGGCAGCGAGGCTGTGATTGTCATCGGCGGGGATGGGACGCTGTACGAGAGTATTGCGCGGCTGCCTGAGCATGTACGGATCGCCTATTTTCCGGGCGGATCGGCGAATTTGTTTGCTCTGAACATGAACCTGCCGCAACAGCCTGAGTCATGGCTGCAATTGTTGGAGTCGGGAGCAACAGTGCCGGTCAGATTCGGATTGTGCAACGACCGACCGTGGGCCAGCGTGGCCTCCGCAGGATTCGATGCGCAGGTGGTGGCTCAAACGGGAACCCAACTCAAGCGCGTGCTCAATCAAGGCGCCTACGCGGCGCAGTTTCTTGCGAGTCTGCTGACCTATGAAGCCCCGAAGTTTGCAGTCAGTATTGACGGGGCGCACGTCGAAGAGAATGTGTTAGGAGTCATGGTCAGTCGCGGGATTTATTATGGCGGGGCGTATCGCGTGTTTCCGCACCATGATTCACACAAGTCTCAGCTCTCGTACTTGATTCTGAGCGGGAAATTCAAGTGGCCGCTTGGAAAATACGCAGTGGGAGTGTTGTTTCAGACGTTGTCCACGATGAGTGGAGTCACAAGCGGAACCGCTCAGAGCATTCGGGTGGAGACTCAGCCGCCGGCGTATGTGCAACTGGATGGTGATTTGTATGGAACGACGCCGGTGACTTTCTCGGTGGAGTCTTGCGAGCGAAGCGTGCTGGCAGGAAACGAGAAATGAGAAATTAGAAACGAGAAGAAGAACCCCCCTTTTGTCCCCCCGTGAACGGGGGGAGAGGATTGGACATGACAGAGCGAATACGAATTATTCTTGCGGACTTTCGGAAGCGATTGGAAGAACTCTACGGAGACCGACTGGACCGGTTGGTGCTATTCGGTTCGCAGGCTCGCGGAGATGCGGAGCCGGATTCCGATATTGACATGCTTGTGGTGCTGAAGGGGCAGGTTGTGTTCGGAGAAGAGATGTGGCGCACGAATGACATCAGAGGCGATGTCTCTCTTGAATACAACACCGTTGTTTCCTGTTTGTACATGTCAACGGAGCGCTTCCAACAGGATCTTGAAGAACCGTTACTACTCAATGTCCGTGACGAAGGAATCTTGGTATGACAGACAAACAGCGGGCTTTGCTTGACAAAGCGAAGAAGAGTTTGCGGTTTGCAGAACAGAACCTTCTTGCCGGAGGACCGGAGTTTGCCTCATCACGAGCCTACTACAGTATGTTCTATGTTGCTGAGGCATTTTTGTTGAGCAAGGGTCTGACGTTTAAGAAACATTCGGCAGTTCATTCTGCATTCGGGCTCCACTTCGGCAACACGGATCAAACATTGCGCGAGTTTCATCATCTCATGTTGACCGCACAGGAATCCCGAATGGTTGGCGATTATCTTACTGACGATATCGTACGCGATGTGGATGCGGCGGCACATATCGAAAACGCAAGGCGATTTATCGAGCTTGCGGAGAAGATGTTGGGCGAGGCACCCAACTAATTAACCCCCCTTTTATCCCCCCGTGAACGGAGGGAAAAGATTGCTATGAATTCATTTGAACTGAAAATACCGATTAAAGCTTTGCCGTCGCGGGTGTTTGATGTGCTGACGAACCCGCAATTCATCACGGACTGGGATACCTGCGCGTGGGCGCATAATGACATGTGTTTGGGCGGCAAACTGCGCAAGCGCGACGAGGAAGGCGAACTCTTTGAAGGCGATATTCTGCTCTGGGAGCCGCCTTATCAATTTGCGATCACCTGGCCGGTGCAGGTGGATATCGAAGAACCGGAACAGGGACGATTTCTGGCGCGACTTGAATTTCGCATTAAGGGTGCGGCGGGCGGTTCGATGCTCTTCATGCGTGCGGAGGGATTTCCCACAGAAGATCTTGCCGAGCGCGAGCAGAACAACTGGGGAGGTTGGTTTTTGGACAAGATCCGGAAAGTAGCAGAGAAGTAGGAAAAATCCAAAATCCAAGTACAGAACAGAAAAAACACAATGGCAACAGTAAACAAACCGCCGAACTTTGTTTTGAGAACTCAAGAATTTTCATTGCGGATTATTCGCTTATATAGCCATTCCCGAAAGTAAGTTGCGATGTTGTTCTTCGAGCACTGCCATTACTAGGCAGTACCGTCCTCGGTGCTGCTCCGCGACCCGATGGGATCTGTGATCGCAACCCACTTTCGGGAACTACTATATGTGTCATTGCCCAAGTCCACACTAGCGCAAGTTCTTGGCAAACAGTTGTTGCGAGCGGGAACATCTGTAGGCGCGCATTACGCAGAAGCAAGCCATTCAAAGTCGTCTGCGGATTTCGTCAGCAAGATTGACGGCGCAAGGCAAGAAATGCAGGAAATGCTGTATTGGATTGAATTGGTCAAACGATCCGGCCTATTGAGTGAGCGACGACTGCAATCCCTAACTGAAGAAGCCCAAGAAATCAGGGCGATACTCATAACCATGTCTGCAAATGCAAAGCGAAGAAAATCCTGAGTAACTCTTTATTTGAATTTTGGATTTCGTATTTTTTACTACACGGGGCGATTCAAGATGTCATTTTATCAAGTTCATTTCGCGCCTGTACCGGGTGCAACAAAGAAACACTATCGGGCAATTCAACCGGCAATCACAGAACGATTGCATGAGATGATACGACGCGGCCAACTTCTGATGGCGGGGCGATATGCGGAGACCGTCGGCGGCGAATGGCTGCTCAGAGCCAAGAACAAGCACGAAGTCGAACGCATGGCTATGGACAATCCAGCCGTGAAGTGCAACCTCGTAACCTATAAGATTCGCGAGATTGTTGACGTTCTCGGTCCCTTGACGCGGGAGGCGATGGCTCAGACAGAGGAATCGTAGCCAGAAAGAAGATCTTACCTCCATTGTCCCCCCACTGAAGCGGAGGGAGAAGCAATTTACAATAAACTCGTCGCTATCATGCGGCAACACAAATCACTTATCGGCAGGATCTTGGGTCTTGCAGAAAGAACAACATGAAAAAACCTGAAATCCTTATCATTGGAGCCGGTCTGATGGGGCGCGCTGCCGCGTACTTTTTTCAGAATCACCCAGACGGCCCTTATCGTGTCCTACTTTCGGACGAGAATGAATCCACGCTGGACAGCGCTGAAAAAGTACTTTCCCCCGGCGGCCACGTGGATACCATGCGACTCGACGTTACACGCAGCGACAGCCTGATTCGTGCCCTAACCGGTGCCCGGGTGTGTCTGTCTTGTGCGCCGTATTTTCTGAATCCCACCATTGCCCGCGCCTGTATGAAACTGGGAGTATCCTATGTTGACCTCGGAATGAATCCGGAGGTGACCGATGAAATCCTGGCCCTCGACTCCACAGCGCAGGCTCGCGGAGTGACCCTAATCCCGGACACGGGATTTTCGCCCGGCTTACTCAACATTTTTGTGTGGGAACTGGTGAACCGGTTTGGTAAGTGCGATGAGGTCCGTCTATGGGCTGGCGGTTTACCGCAAGTTCCCACCGGGCCGCTGAAGTATACTCAGTTCTTTTCGATTCACGGGCTGGTCAATGAGTATTTTGACGATGCGCGGGAGATCCGGGACGGCAAGATGGTTACTGTGCCTTCACTTTCGGATCTTGAAACCATCGAGTTCCCCGGACTGGGAACATTTGAGGCTTTTGTAACCTCGGGCGGCACCTCGACACTACCCCGCACACTTGCCGGAAAAGTACGCCGACTCAGTTATAAGACAATTCGCTATCCCGGCCACATGGCAGCCCTACAGAGCCTCCGCGATCTCGGCCTTGCAGAAGAAAAGACATACTCGTTTGGTACTTGTGAACTCAGTCCACGGGAAATGCTGGTCAAGGTACTTGAGGACAGGTTGCCCAAGCAAGTGCCGGACATGGTTCTGATTCGTGCCGTGGCCCGAGGAGATAAAAGCCGCGAAGAGAAGATCGAACAGATTGTCAAGCAAAACGAAAAAACCGGACTCTCGGCGATGGCACAGCTCGTTGGCTTTCCCGGCGCGGCCGTCGCTCTCGCGGTTTATCAAGGGAAGGTCACTCCGGGCGCGCACGCACAGGAGCGAGTGATTTCCTTTGCCTGGATGCAGTCGCAGTTGGCGGGTTTTGGGATTTCATTCAAGTGATTCAGGAACCGGAAGGCACGGCTAACCGTAAAAAATCAAAGGAGATCCTTTGACCTCAGAGCAGAACCCCGAGTACTACCCTAAAGCCTACGATAACACAAAATTCCTGCACAGCTCCCACGCAAGAACGATCCGGATTCTTGCTGAGTACTTGGAGCCCCAAGCACGGCTGAGACAGGAGAAAATTCGCGGAACGGTTGTTTTCTTTGGATCTGCTCGCGCGCTTTCGACGACGGACTCTATGCTGCGGTTGAAGTATGCCGAGGAACAGGTTCGTATAACGCCATCGAAAGACGCGGAGGATGCACTTCGGCAAGCGGAAGTTATTCATCGGCTGAGCCGTTATCACGACGACGCGGTTCGGTTGTCGTTCCTGCTGACAAAGTACTTTCAATCGGTTCCTGATGTTCGGGATCGTCATGTTGTATGCAGTGGTGGAGGACCTGGCTTGATGGAGGCGGCAAATCGCGGGGCAAAAGAGGCGGGCGGCAAGACGATTGGGCTGACTATCAGCCTGCCGCACGAACAGTCGAATAATCCACATCTTGACCCGCAGCACACCTTTCATTTCCACTATTTCTTCATGCGGAAATACTGGTTCATGTACTTGGCACGCGCGCTGGTTGTCTTTCCGGGAGGATTCGGGACCATGGATGAACTGTTCGAGGTCTTGACTCTTATGCAAACGCAAAAGGTCAAGAAAAAGCTTCCGATCATTCTCTACGGGAGCGAATACTGGAATGAAGTCCTTAATTTCGATGCGATGGTGAAGTGGGGGGTTGTTTCACAGGAGGATCTGAAGTTGATTCGGCAGTTTGATGTGCCGGACGAAGCATTTGAGTATTTGAAGAGGCAGGTGGACTTGCACTAAGGGATGAGGGATGAAGGATGAGGGATGAAAAGGACGGAAAGGGTCTTCGGTTTTCCTGGACAGCAGCAAAGCGACAGACGTTGGTCATGTGCGGGATTGCCGTGTTGCTGGGGTTGGGTGCGCGGGCGGTGCAGAAAAAACCTGTGCCCTTCTGGGGATATCCCAAACCAATTGCGTTGATCCAGCCAAAGGCGGCGATTGCAGGAGCCAATTCTGTGTCCGTGGACAGTGCTTTTGTGCCTGCAGAAAAACCCTATGACATTGATTTTGCTACAGTAATGGGGCTGTTCATGAAGCGCAAAAAGGAGAACATCCCGTTTATTGATGCTCGCGAACATCAACTCTACGAAGCAGGTCACATCACCGGAGCGATTAATATCCCCTTTGAGCGTTTGGCTGATTGCATTAGCACACTTGAACAAATACATAAAGATCAATTAGTTACACTATACTGCGATGGTGGTGACTGCCATTTGTCACACGATTTGGCAGAGTTCATGATCGGCGAGGGCTGGAAACGGCTGGCTGTCTATACCGGCGGATGGGAGGAATGGTCAAAGGAGACGGATTTTGTCGTAACGGGGAGCAAACCTGAGTAAATTACAGGAAAATTCAGGTAATATTAGAAGGAGTGGTCACGAGAACATCGTGGCCATTTGCGTAAGAAAGGATGAAGGATGAAGGATGAAGGCAGAGCGTGGAGGGCAGAGAGACCAAGTAACCGGGCAACTAAATGGCAGAAAAGGCGTTAGAGTAATTACACATACCTATGAAAAGACACCTCTTGAATAAAAGCCTCCTTTTGGCTCTGCTGCTTATTACCCTTGCGGGCTTGGCGCAAACCACTCCCGATGCCGGAAGCAAAGTCCAGATTGGATTGCTCAAATACAAAGGCGGCGGGGACTGGTACAGCGGAGCGCGAGCTTTGACGAATCTGATCTCGTTCATGCGCACGAACACCAATGTGCAATTCATGCCGGAGCCGGTGGCTGTGGAGCCGGGCTCGGTACAGTTGTTCGCCTATCCGATTCTGTTTATCAATGGACACGGCAATGTGTTTTTCACACCGGAGGAAGTAGAAAACCTGCGGAAGTATTTTGCGGCGGGCGGATTTCTCTTTGCCAATGACGACTATGGCATGGATCCGAGCTTCCGGCGCGAGCTGAAAAAGATTCTGCCCGGCTCGGCGTGGATTGATTTGCCCTTTGCGCATCCGATCTATCATACCTTCTTCGATTTCCCGAACGGCTGTCCAAAGATTCACGAACATGATAAGCTGCCGGCACAGGGATTGGGATTGTTTTACGACGGCGTGATGGTGTGCTTCTATGATTATCAGTCGGACCTCTGCGATGGCTGGGAGGATGAATCCGTACACGGTGACCCACTGGAGAAGCGACAAGCAGCGACCAAGATGGGCACGAATGTGATTCTGCACGCGCTGTCACGAGGAGTGAACTGAAGAAAAACTCCAAACTCCAAAGGAAGAGATCAGCGCGTCTTGGAGCGGTGATCTGCATTTAATTACACGCAACTCTGGAGAATCTTATGTCTGGGGTACTTCTGTTCGGGCTATTCCTTGTGATGACTGAGACGGTGCATTGCGGGGAGCGAATTGGGATTAATCTGGGCCTTGGAAATCCGGAAGCCAACAGCATATACCAACTCGATGTTCCACCATTGACATTGAGTGCGACAGCTAAGCTTCCGTTCATAGAAATTCCTGGACGTGTTGAGAGCGAGCTGTCCCTTGGAACATGGGGAATGAAAGAGCACATGGACCCGGCGGTGTACAGTGAATGTCGCTTTGGCGGCAAACATCCATCACCCTTAAGCCATGCGGGGTGGCTTGGGAGTTACGAAGCGCTACGAATCTACCTTGCACCTGTAAACGAAGGCCGTCCTCACCCGATACATCTCGGTGTCGGAGTTGGATATCATCAGGTGTGGGAGGTAAAGAAGAACAGTGATAATGGTAAGGCTGACCATTTCGAGAACATGCATGACGCCTGTCGTGTTCACGCGTTCCTGCGAGTGAACTTCTTGCCGACAGAGCAGTCCGCGATGTTCTTTGAACTCGAGGATCAAGTTTTGGTCAATGACCGTTCAAGTTACGTCGGGCCCACATACATGTTGTGGCTCAAGCTCGGTTACCGGTTCACCGTGCGATGAAGAGAAGGATGAAAGTTGAAAACAAAGGGCGGATTTCTGAAGCCAGTCTACGTCCTTTGCGTGTTGCTGCTAAATCAATTACTCTTTGCAGAGCCACGGTCGCTGTCTGACACGCTGATTGCCAACAGCAAGAATTTCGGCAGAAATTGTGCTCACATGGCTGCCGCGCCGTTTCATGCAAGCACAAAGAAATGGTTGACTGCAGGAGGATTTATCGGGGGAATAGCGGCGAGTGCCGCGCTTGACAATTCAGTGCGGACAAACGTGCGCAGGTTTGATCGCTCGGTGGCCAAGACGATGGATGATCTCGGTCATGCCTATCAGTAGGGATATATTAGTTTTGGGTTGGCGGGGGCGATGTATGGATATGGTTTGTTGGCCGATCAATCTGCCGCACGGCGAATCGGGCTTGAAATCGTGGAAGCCTATGCCATCGCTGGAGCGGGAACGCAGATTGTGAAGCATCTAATGGGTCGTTCGCGTCCCTATCGTGATGAAGGCTATTTGCTCTTTGCGGGGCCGATCTTGCGCAACAGTCGTCATTCGTTTCCGTCGGGAGATGTGACCGTGGCGTTTACCCTGAGTTCGGTGCTCGCAGCGGAAGCGAAATCTGCTCCCGTTACGATTCTACTTTATGGCTTAGCTTCCATGACCGCATTTCAGAGGCTGCACCGGGACCAGCATTGGCTCTCGGATGTGCTCGGCGGTGCAGCGTGGGGAACGGCGGTGGGACTGGGGGTGGTTCACATGCATCGGAAGGGCAGAACAAGAAATGTGAGCTTGGTGGTAAGGCCGGATGGAGTTGGCGTGAACGTAGGGTTATAGCGCTTTTCGAAAGTAGGTTGCGATGTTGCTCTCCGAGCCCTGCCATTACTAGGCAGTACCGTCCTCGAAAGAAGGTTGCGATGTTGGTCTCCGAGCCCTGTCATTACTAGGCAGTACCGTCCTCGGTGCTGCTCCGCGACTTTCGGAAAGAACTATATA
>JAGVEU010000155.1 GCA_020057985.1 Calditrichota bacterium
AGATGGAACGGGTTGCCAATACAAAAACTACGCAACCATATCCACCGATGGCGGAACCACTTGGGCCGCGAATTTCGCTGTGTCCAGTGTCGCATCCAATCCGGCCTCAAGCACTTTTCTCGGCGACTATTGTGGAACGACTTTTCGCAGTGACGGTTTCTATTCCGTGTGGGTGGATCTGCGCAACGATATCGGAGATGTCTATGCCGCATGGTTCAATTTGAATTCCTCGCCGAGCCTCACGGTGACTGCTCCGAATGGTGGAGAAAACTGGCTTGTCGGTGATGCAAACAACATCACCTGGACATCGGTGAGCTTGCCTGAGAACGTGAAAATCGAACTCAATCGCACCTATCCAAGTGTCACGTGGGAAACCATTATCGCGAGCACTGCTAATACGGGAACCTATCCGTGGACAGTCACAGGGGCAACTTCAGCCACTGCGCGCGTGCGAATCACAGGCACAGTGCAGACCACCGTGGGTGACACATCCAACGCGAATTTCACAATCGGTCAGCGCACCGTTACCGTCACTGCTCCGAATGGCGGTGAGAACTGGCTTGTGGGTGATGCCAACAGCATCACGTGGACTTCGACCAATCTTTCGGAGAATGTCAAGCTCGAACTGAATCGCAGTTATCCGAGTGTGACGTGGGAGACAATTGTCGCCAGCACGGCTAACACGGGATCGTATGCTTGGACAGTGACCGGCCCGATTACAAACACCGCACGAGTGCGAGTCTCAGGAGTTACGCATACCGCAGTGAGCGATACCTCGAATGCCAATTTCGTTGTTGGCGCCCGTGCAATCACGGTGACCGCTCCTAACGGTGGCGAGTTGTGGGTTGTCGGAATCTCGAATACTGTCCTCTGGACGTCCACGTACATGTCTGAGAATGTGAAAATCGAACTGAATCGCACTTATCCGGGTGTGGTCTGGGAGACCATTATTGCCAGCACGGCGAACACCGGATCTTATCCTTGGACAGTAACAAGTCCGACTTCAACTACAGCACGAATCCGAATCACCGGAGTGACTCATACTACAGTGGGCGATTCGTCCAATGCCAACTTCACCATCGGAACCCGCTCGCTGACGGTGATTGCTCCCGATGGCGGAGAACTGTGGGCGTTGACGAGTTCACAGGACATCACATGGTCATCGCAGAACGTCACCGGAAATGTGAACATTGATCTCAATCGAGACTATCCAATTGGAGGTTGGACGAGTTTGGCTGTAAACACAACTAACGACGGCTTATTCTCTTGGCTCGTGACGTCTCCGGTAACCGACCTTGCCAGAGTGAGAATCACCAGTGTGGACTTTCCCTCAGTCAGTGATGTGTCCGATTTTGAGTTTTCGATCTACGATGCCAATGTGCCTCCGGTAATTGCTCATGATCCACTCCATGATCAGAGCACAGTTGCGTTCACTGTGACGGCGCTCGTAACGGATGACGCCGGCGGATTTCTTACGCGATTTCTTTACAAGCTCGCGACTGCACTGAACTATGACTCACTACAGATGAGCGCAACCGGCAATCCGAATGAGTATGCGGTGACAGTCGGACCCTTGGCTGCCGGACTCTATGAGTACTACGTCCGTTGCTATGATGCCGGTGGCTTATCCACGGCTACGGCAATCTACGGTTTTGAAGTGGGAGACGGTTGCGGCTCAGAACAGGTTTATGATGACGGCGTTCCTGAAGCAAGCCATTGGGCGGCGGAACCCGATTTCCGTTGGGCTGTCAAGTTCGATCACGGCACGGGAGACTATGCACTGTGTACGGGTCGAATTGGAATCTCTGCATTGCATCCGGACTCCGTGCATACTCAAGTTGAAGTTCAGGTTCTGCTCGCTGATGGACTCGGCGGCCTACCCGGAACTACGGTTTTCAGCAAAACTGTGGGGAGTATTGGCAATGTGATCGGCGGAGTTCCTGCAACGCCTGCAAACTGGACTTATGTGCTCTTCCGTGATGGCTCAGGAAATCCGCTCTTGCTAACTTCTGATTTTTTTGTTGCAGTGTCCAATCCCGATACCGGCTACTATGAGGCTTTCCTTGAAGACACATCCAGCGCGCACTTAGGTCGCTCGGCAGTGTTTAATCCGTGCGATAACCAATGGTACAGTGAACTAAGCGGCGACTCATCAGCACGCCCCGGCAATCGCATGATCCGAGTGTCCGGTTATTCGCTGACACCCCCTGTTGTTGTAATCTCAAGGAGTGGAAATGATATTCGACTGGACTGGAATTCGACCGGAGCGCCGTTCTACAAGGTATACAGCGCGCTGTTTGTGGATGGGCCATATGCGACTTTTGAAGGTAGCACAGCCTCAAATTCATTCTTGGACGTTGGACCATTCGGTGATGCTAACAAATTCTATTTTGTATATGCTTCGTCAGCTCCATAGTCACGTGACCCAAACATAAAGACAAGGATGTGAAATGAAAAGCCCGAGTATGAGTATTGCTGCAGCGACGATGACTGCGATTCTGGTCTTGTCAGGTTTATTATGGTCAATGCCCCCGCATCCGGATCTGCTGACGCGGGTTCAGAATCATGAACTTGCGGCGCCGTATTATCTTGAGCACGCACGCGAAATTCACTCAAGAGGTGTAGACACGCCGCCAATGACAAGACCTCTCGGCGAGTTGCTGTCACGAAGCTTGGATCAAGACCTCAACATTATCGCCATCCTTGTGGATTTCAGCGACAATGTTTCTAATGTGCAACCCAGCTCCTTTGACAACCTGTTGTACGGTACTCAAACCGGTTCGCTGAAAAGCTACTACAGCGAAGTCAGCTATGGCAATCTGACACTTGTAACCGTGAATCTGCCAAGCGCGCTCGGATGGCAAAGAGTGCCGCAAGCGTATTCGTACTATGTCAATGGGCAGAATGGCTTTGGTTCCTACCCTCAGA
>JAGVEU010000491.1 GCA_020057985.1 Calditrichota bacterium
CGTTCCCCGCATTGATGATATTGAACGAGGTTTCACTCGGTTGAGTCGGAACCGTCACATGAATGCTATCTGCCGAAAGATCAATCTCAGGGTGCAACATGCTGAAATTCACAGTCTCCATGCTGTCCAATTCAACCAGGATGCCTGCCACTGTGGCATCATTGAAATCAGGAGACACGGCGCGAGCGGTGTAGGTCCCGATCAAGACGTTTTCAATCTGATAGAATCCTTCAGTGTTCGTTATGGCATGGTAGCTGTAGCCATCGAGGCCCACTGTGACTCCAGCCATCGGCAAGAGTGTTGCGGCATCTGTTACGTGTCCTTCAATCGTTCCGAAGAGCGCTCGCGCATCCGTTGTGAAGAGAATCGCGCGGTTGTCGGCAACTGCTGCAGATCCGGGCGAATACGTCGTTTGATAGGCAATCGGCAATCCGATTCTTGCGCTCAAGTTTTGAATTCCAACGGTACTGCCAGCAGCGTCACCGCCATCCCCCTGAAGCATCATAGTAATATCCTGATACTGTACAAGAACAAGCCCGTTGCCGCTCATGGTTGGATACTCTGTGGTGTCCAATAGGATCACTTCAAAATCAAGTTGAGTCGTCGAAAAAGCTCCCTCCGCCTTCCACTGAACAATAAAACGGTGGCTCTGTGTATCATTGTACATCCATACACCATGACCGGAGCCCGTGGTCTTGAGGTCATCCCAATAAGGAGCAACCATTGCGCCGGGAGCCTGCATCGCGGGAATCGGATAGTTACGCCATCCATCGTGATAGCCTTGATTTCCAAATGCCAGCCATCCGTTAGAACAGATCGTCACCGTATCATAAACGACTCCGTAGAACTTGAAGGAAAATGGCAATGCGCGAACCGCTGAATACACAGCGACACTCATCTGGTCACCCGGATCATTCAAGTTCAGATTCGTTCCCAGTCCTGATGCGATATTGACATACGAGAAGGTTGGATGCATCTCGTAGGTTGCATCTGTGTTGTCGTAAGCATAATAGCCAAAGGCATCAGGGCCGGTGGGATCTGCTCCCGCTGCCGTGCCAACACTAATGGTAAACTGAACCGTATCAACGTTTCCAGTACTTGTGGTCGCAATCAGAATCATTGGCGCAATGTGGCCGCGGAACGTGAGTGAGTTCGCACTAAGCACAAACTGATCAGATGAGTTGTTGACCTGCTGATTAATCGCAATATTGCCAAACGTGGAGTTGGGATCATCCACCGAAACAAATGGGCTCATCGAGATCAACACGGCGGTTGTCCCGGGCATATCAAACAGACCGGTATTCTTAAGGGTCACGGTTAGATTTCGCGTCTCACCCGGATTAAAGGCTCCAGAAAATGTGCTCGACATATAGATCAGTCTTCCGGCACGGCAGTCCAACTCAATTGCACTGGTTGTATGAAGTGTGGAGGCCACAACTTCGAGCGTCAGCAGTGCAGACTCAAGATGCTGCATGGTCGGTGCAACGGCAATACGGAATGGAATACTTCCGAGCGCAGAGTCTCCCGGAGCAAGGTTGGGATAGCTTGCAACCGCATTGACAACCGTTACTCTCGGGCTTGTACTGCTCAAGCTTGCAGTAATACTCGTGCCCGTTGTGGTTGTCCCGAAATTCTTCAGATAGATGGGCAGATCAATGGTCTCGCCCGGATTCATCAAGCTATTGCTATTGCCCGAAGTCCCGCCCGCATTGTCGTCATCCAAAGAGAGCCGCGCAAACGAGACCATCTGGCTTGCATTCACGCAGGCGATGTTCGCAAGAAATGGTTTATGTCCCCGCTTGTTGATCGTGAGCAGCAGATCGCCGGGCGTGCTAATCGAGATCGGCAAGTCCGCAACTCCGTTTTCGTCGGTCAGGGCTCGCGAATAGGTTTCTGTGCCTTTCCAGAGCACCACCAGAGCATTGGCGACGGGAACTCCATCTGATGCCCGTGTAGCTGCGGTGTGCATCGCATGAGTGCCCACGTCAATGGTTGCCGGATAGGTGGCGCTCATCACCTTGGGAACGTCCGTCCAGATCGAAAGCCCGGGATCTCCCAGAAGATTATTGTAACGTGAGAAGTTATTAGCAGAAGATGATCCCGCGCCAAAAGTTAGCGATAGCCAAACTTTTGCACTGCCCAAAGCATTGCCAACATGCTCGATCTGCTGATTTGCGATTGCATACATGAGTCCGCCAGCCACGCACACGTTCTGCGCTGCATGAGTGTACCAAGTTGCCGAGCCAATACCGCACACTCCGCCCCGTGGCTGCGTGGGAGTTCCGGCCACCAGCCACGACTCTGAGATGCCCGGACTATCAATGTCGAAATCACCTGCGCCACATGTGACCGTGAAAGTAATCGGCAGTCTCCAGCTCGGATTGCAGCTTCCTGCAAGCCCGGCTGACATCTCACCAACCACAGATCCGCGCCATAAGAAGAAGCAAACTCCGCCATTGATTTGGTTGCGTACCAACGTGGCATCAACTCCGTTGTCATAGTCGGCATAGTTGTTATAGATTCCGGTATTCTGCGCGAAGGAGTGGGCTCCCCATTGCACGAGAACCCAGTTCGAATAGATTTGTGAACCGATGCTGGCGTAGAAAAAGCCCTTATGGAACCACAGAGTATCCGCATTTCCCTGAGCATTTTGCATCCACGGGTTTCTTTCGTAGCCCATGATCTTGGCATTAATCGTGGCCATCTCTGTGTTTGAAGATCCGCAGAGACGCCCCACTCCAATGTCTTCGAGGTCGTCACCCGTGTTGCCTAGTGCCGTTTCAAGAAAGGTTGACTCGAATGTCTCTATGTCGCGCGGTTGGTTTTTGGGGTAGCTGATTTCGATACGCGACATAGGTCAGAATGGC
>JAGVEU010000264.1 GCA_020057985.1 Calditrichota bacterium
AAATCGCGGCTCGGCGTAGAATGCCATGGCGACCCCTCCCACAAGGGCATACCTTACCTCGTATTTTTCCAACTCCATTACCAGCTGTCTAAATTCTTCAAATACATTCATGCTGTTTTCCTCGGGGCTAACGACCATAATCAGCCGCCGGGCCACGGGCTGAATTAGAAACTGTGCCAACTTATTCCCGGTCGGCTGGATTAAATTGTTGGCCGCTCCTATCTCAAATATCGAGGGCAAAGCGGATTGCACGCCCAACTTCAACCATCTTTGACAGAGGCAGGAATGTGATCAATGACCCGATCTTCCTCTTTGAAACAGTCTGCAAGTGGTCACAATTGACAGCACAATCTTGGGGCAGGCCGTCGGATTTCGAGAGAAATACCTCAGAGGGTATATTACGGATCGTAGTTGTGATGGGAGCGATTGTTACTTCTCCAAGATATTCCAACACAGAATCTCGGGTCAGGATTAGAACCGGCCGTTTTTTATCTGGCGGTATGAACTTGTACCAACGTATTTCACCATGTTTCATTCATCACCCCAAGCCTGCTCAGTTTCCCAAACAGAAAACTCAACGGCCGCAACCGGGTGCCGCTCGTACCCCCGGCGATGCTTACGTTCAAGTTGCTCAAGGCTGTAGCGCGCAAGGGCGTCACGAAGTGCCTTTCTTGCAAAAGCAGAACGACTTGTGTGGAGCTCCTTTGAAACGCTGTCCACCGCTGTGACAAGATCATCATCAAGGGTCATCTGAATAGTTCTCATATCGCACCTCTATAATGTGGCTTTTCATAGCTATATTAATCCACATTATAGACCATGTCAAATCGATTTTTTCGGCCACGAAAAGGTCACCCGGAGCCGGTTTTTTCGGCGATCGGGTGCACCGCCCTGTTCGAAGGTCATTCTTCTTCAAACATCTCCGGGTCCATATTTCCTTCACAAATACGCGTTACCGGCCCCGTCATAGTGGCGGCAAAGTTCTGAGAAAACCGTATGGCAAGGCTTCCGCCAGGCATATGAACAGTAATGGCGGGATCGCAAAGGCCGAGCCTATGGGCAACAGCAGCAGCTGCGGTGCTGCTGCTGCCAGAGGCCAAGGTATAGCCTGCCCCTCGCTCCCATATTTCGATCTTGATGTTGTGACGGTCAATGATTTGCAGGAACTGGACGTTTGTACGATTAGGGAAACGTGAGTCCGTCTCAATCAGAGGTCCGTAATGCCGGGCAAGATTGGGAGAGAGTTCGTTGCAAAGGATTACGCAGTGCGGGTTTCCGACGGTGGCTGCGCAATACTCAAAGGCGGTGCCGCCGATGTCCATGCGTTCTCGCAACACCTCTCGTTCGTTTCCGACAACAGGTATCTTCGTGCTCAGGAAACTCACTTCCCCCATTTCAACAGTCACTGCCTTTCCGCCACTGTGGACCTGACAGACCACTGTTCCGCCAAGAGTTTCTACGGTGAATGGGTTCTCATGCACCAAACCGTGATCCCAGAGATAGCGAGAAAAGATACGAAGGCCATTCCCGCTCTTCTCCGCTTCGCTGCCGTCAGGGTTCAAGATTCTGAGGCGGAAATCACAGGTGTCACTGCGAAGCGGGCCGAGAAGTATTCCATCGGACCCAACGCCATAGTTACGGTCACAAATGAGCCGCACTTGCCTTGGGTCAAGGTCCCCGCCGACATCCGTTGGACGGATCACTATGTAATCATTTCCGAGGCCGTGGTACTTGACGTATTTCATTTCCTTCCTTCGAACGGCGAGCATGAACCTCGGCGCGGAATGCGCCGTAGCGTTCCCTGCGCTGGTTCTGCCAGTTTATCGTCTGTGTTTCCAGTAGTCTGGGTGCCGATGCAAGTGCATAACCGCAAGGATATAGACGCGGTCGGACTCAATGCTGTAGAGGACGCCATAAGGGAAGCGGTTCGTCAGACATCGGCGGATGTCATCTTCAAGAACCGGCCATGCGAGTGGATAAGACAGGACATTTTGTATGGAGGAGTAGACCTCCAGCGAGAAGTCCTCTCCCAGCCCCGGCTCACACTCTTCGTAATACGCAATAGCCTCAAGGAATTCTGTCTCGGCTTCTGGATGAAAGTCAAATATCATCTTGCGAAACGCTCTCTGATCCTTGCGAAAACATGATCTCCCGGAACGGGCCTGACACGTCCAGAACGGAGTTCAGCAAGCCGCCGCTTGGCAACGGCTACCCATTCCTTGTCAATGTCCGGGTTCGGGGGGTTCAGGGTGCGAAGAATGGAGTCTACCACGATGACGCGCTCTTCCACTGGGAGTGCGGCGGCCTCTTGAATGATGTCCTTTGCGCCGTGCATAAAATACCTCCTCCAACCTTAACTTAATAGTAACACATGGCTTCTTTTTTCGCAATTTTCAATAGCATAACTGGCTGGTAAGCGGCGGCGGTGCTTTTCCGCCGTCCGCTTGACCGCCGTGTTATGCCTTTGACAGCGAAGACTCAAACATGAATCACCTGCGCCACCAGCCGCACCCCCAGCGCCCCGCAAACCTTTGCGATGGTGTCGTAGCGCGGTTTCGCATTGGGCCTGAGCGCCTTGTACA
>JAGVEU010000510.1 GCA_020057985.1 Calditrichota bacterium
AATTGCACGGGCGGGCTGCGGAGGACCTTAGGCCGCCCCTACCGCTCCTCATTATTGTCATCCTGACGGTCCGCCGGAAGGATCTCTCTTTTTTCATCCTTCATCCCTCCGCCTTCATCCTTTGTCAATACCCCGGCCCAACTTGTCCGCGTGCCCAAATCCGCATCACCCCATTCTGCGGCACTGTGAATGGCGCATCGAGCCGAATCATGAACGGGTAATCAGGAATCCCTCCGTCCACAAACGGATGCTGACCACCGTAAATGCCAATATCCGCCCGCGTGCTGTCCAAATCCGGCGGCCCCCCCAACGAGTCAGGTCTGCCCGCATCCCGCAGATTTGACGTGGCCGAAAGATGATAGTCGGACGTGCGGGGATTGTTCCAGACAAAGTTCTGAAAGGCAGCACTCGTCGTAACAAGATTTGTGGCACCGGGAGGGGCGGTAATTGCGCCTGCACAATAGGAGTAGCTGATGTTAGCAGCCCCCGTATAGCTCGGGCTGCCAATGCTGGCGAGGAAGGCACAGTTCTCGGCAGTCCCGTAAGCTGTAGTGGAGAACGGACTGTAGTTGTTCGGCACGCTGAAGACGCAATGGCGAGCACTGATAATTGTTCCCGACGTATTGTTCCCCTCGATTCCATAATTAATACTGGAGAATGCGCACGAAGTCAGACTTGCGAAAGAGCTACTCCTCACGCTAAGGCCAAATGCGCTTCCAAGCGACGTCCAAAAAACACATTGCACCCACTGACTATTTGTACTATTGCCTGCCCAGGCACACCGCACGGCGCTACTGCCGGAGTTCGCCATGAAGCACCGCCAGACCAGAATCTCCATTGCACCACTATGGATTACCAGTGCTGAACTTGTGGAGTCATAGCTGGTGTTGACAGCAGTCTGTATCCACAGGCTTCGCAGTTCTGTGCTATCGGCGGCATCGTTCACTTCAACGACGCCAGTGATTCTGGTGCCTTCTCCAAGGTCACTGGTACCTGCGCCGATGATGACGAGTCGGCGATTCACGATGAAACCATTGTAAGTGCCCGGGAAAAGCAGAATGGTGTCGCCGGCACTTGCCGCACTGATTGCAGGCTGCACCTGAGAGTAAGGTTGAGTGCCTCCATTGGCCACACGAAAAATCGCCGCCTCGGAGATGCTGAAAAGAAGAATCATTAAGAGAAAAACTAATAGGGATTTCATTTTGTACCTCTTATGGTCGAGTAAATTGTGAGTTTGTTTGTTGGGAAAGAGCAGAAGCGGCGGCGGGTGGACATGGCCCATCGGCATCGGGTTGAATGGCAACCACGCGGAAAAACCTGCGCGGCGCTGTCTCCAGAAGGACACTGGTGTCGGGAGCCGTGACCGTGTAATACTGTGTGAAGGTTCCAGTGGACACGGAATCGTAATGGAGATGGTACTCGGTGGCGGCGGGGTACTTGGACCAGAAGACCCGCACTTGAGTGCCGATGGTGTCCACTTCTGCCACCGCGAAGATGTGAGGCTCGATGACGCTGAAGGTATCCTGAGGGAGCGCCGACCATTCCCCTGATGTATCGCGCACCCGGCCATAGACAAGGTGCTGTCCGAGCGAGAAGAAGGAAGCCGAAACGAAGCGGTGCGCATCCTCCTGCCGCTGATCGAAGGCACCATCATCAGCCGCCAGTTGACATCCGTTGCCCGCTCCGGGATCAGAGCCGAAGAAGATCTCCGCTTGCGCAATCACGACGGAGTCGCCGGGGAAAGAACTTCTGACGCGTACCACTTGACTCAGTGGAGACGTCCAAACGCTGCCACTGCGGTTGCGAACATGCAAAGTGTGGATGCCGCGGTCAAGCGGAGGCAGAGTAACAGTGGTATCGTAGACTGTGCCGTTCCCGGAAATGGGCAATGCGATGCCGTTTCCTGTTCCGGGATCACCATCGAAGAAGAGTTCAGCCGCATCCACCTGACCTGTTCCTGTGCCATTGCGAAACGACTGTGACAAGGGGGTCTGTCCAGACACCGTCATCCCGTTTCATTCGTACGAATAGCTTGTGCAGGCCGGGGCTTAGTCCATTCACGGGGACGCTGTCAGCGAGAGTTACCGAGCTTCCTTGAGTGATGGCCAGCGGGAATCCGTTTCCGGCCCCCGGATCAGCATCAATAAAATACTCGGCCTGAGTGATCGTGTGGGCTACCGCAGTCGCAACGACCACGCAGAGCAACACGATCAACAATGACAAAAATTTCATAATTGTCCTTTCATGTCCTAAAGGTGTACAAGGCGATTTATGATAAAAGTAAGGAATGCGCAGAACGCGAGAAGTGAGGCATAGACTATAAAATATTCTGTAGCGTTACTTCAAAGCAGGTTAGATATTTTCTTATAATATCTTAAAACATACTAAAAATTTCGGCGAGTAGCAAGTGACATTTCGTTGGCTCATTTTTTTCTTCGCCCCGTAGCCGCGCACGGCAGTGCGATCTTGAATTCATGGAAACATTTCTTCGGAAACACTCTATCGCTCATTTTGAAAAGACGCACTACCGTGCGCGGCTACAAATCGCGGCTGAAGGAATCAATCCTCCAATGTCAACATTTAACCTCATTGCTCATCGTTCATCGTTCATCCTTTCTTCAGGAACCCTTCCCCCAAATCCTTCGTTTAGGAGTTGTAATGTTTCCAGTTTTTATCCAATTCTAAACCTACACAGGAGCAACTATGGCTTTCACTGCCAAGGACTTCGGTCCCAACATCCTCAGCCTTGACGGCATTTCCAAAAAGACCATTGAAGAACACATCAAACTCTACAACGGCTATGTCAATAAGTCCAATGAAATCATGGAGAAGCTGCCGAAAGCGGATCTCTCCACGGCTAATCAGGTCTTCAGCGAAATTCGCGAACTGAAGGTCGAACTCAGCTTTGCCATCGGCGGAATGCAGAATCATGAAATCTACTTCTCGCATCTGAAAGCCAACGGTGGACAGCCTTCCGGCTCGCTCAAAGCTCAGCTTGAGAAGGATTTCGGCAGTTTCGACGGCTATGTCAAGGATCTGAAGGCTTCCGGCATCTCCGCTCGCGGCTGGGCTTGGACGGTCTGGTTTCCCGAAGCGGGTCGCCTGATCAACTGGCTCGGCGACAGCCAGAACACCTATCTGTCATGGAATCTGAAGCCAATTCTGGCCCTCGATGTCTATGAGCACGCTTACTTTATAGACCAGGGTGTCAACCGCGGCGCCTACATTGATGCTTTTGCCAAGAACATTGACTGGGACAAAGTCGGTGCGAATTACGAGGCCGCGCGGAGATAAGACAGATCACAAATTCCGCCCCTTAACTGATGTATATGAACTGAAGGCATGGTAAAAAATGACTTGGGCTAAGGGGCGGATCTTGCGATCTGCTTTTGCGTGGTACCCGGCGGGGGTGCCACGCTTTTTTTGTGACTTTTTCGCCAAAGGTTGACAATATGACTGGAAAGAGGTAATTTAAAGGAGTGCTTTTTAGAAAGCTAATCCGGAAGAAATCCTAACAACAGTAAAAACATGCAACAGAAAAAAGTGCTTGCTTTTTTCAGATTAATTTCATAAACTGAAACGAGTTTCTTTTAATTGTTTTTATTGAACTAAACGTCATTAACCATGCACCCATCTGCCTATTCACCTACTGTACACGGCAAGCTGATCAAAGTCCGACCGGGATCAGTTGGCGAATACTGGGCTTTTCTGCCGGCTCCGTTGCCACCATCGATTGCGCTGTCAGCATCCCTTATCAGCAAACTCGCACGCGCTCATTTTGCCCTCGGAGGATTGTCAGAACTCGGCCGAGCGCTTCCGAACCCGGATCTCCTCATTCACCCCTACTTGTTCAAGGAAGCCGTTCTTAGTTCCAAAATCGAAGGGACACAGGCCTCGCTTTCCGACCTTTTCCTCTATGACGCTACGGGATCTTCTGAGAGCACACCGAGTGATGTTCGCGAGGTTAAAAACTATGTCGTAGCGCTTGAATACGGATTGGATCGTCTCAAGACCCTACCGGTTTCACTTCGTCTTGTGCGTGAAATTCATGAGCGGTTAATGGAAGGTGTGCGTGGCGGCGTGTTGACGCCGGGTGAATTTCGCACAAGTCAGAACTGGATCGGGCGACCCGGCAGCAAACTCACCGATGCAACGTACGTTCCCCCTCCGCCTGAGGAACTGATTGCTGCACTTAGTGAATGGGAGACTTTTCTCCATCGCGAGTCCGAGCTTCCAGAGTTGATTCGACTTGCGCTCGTCCACTATCAGTTCGAAGCCATTCACCCATTTCTTGACGGCAATGGCCGTGTCGGGAGACTCTTGATGATGCTTCTGCTGGTTGAGTGGGGTCTGCTGTCCAAACCGCTTTTCTACCTGAGCGCCTTTTTTGAAAACAACCGAAGCGAGTACTACGCACGTCTGCTGAATACCAGTGAACAAGGCGCATGGAACGACTGGCTTGACTATTTCGTTGAAGCGGTGATTGTGCAAGCGGAAGATGCAATGTCTCGCAGCCAGCGCATGCTCGCCTTGCGTAAAACGTATGAAGAAAGACTCACAACTCTCGGCGCTCGTGTATCCGCGTCTATCTTCCAGTTTATCAATCTACTGTTTGAGTCACCGATTCTTACATCTAAGTTTGCCTCAGAGAAAACAGCCACATCGTCTCGCACCACGACCAACTATCTCAAAGTACTTATCGAACTCGGCATCATCGAGGAAATCACCGGCAATTATCATCACCGCGTCTATCGCGCCACCGAGATTCTAAGACTGCTCGAAGAGTAAATTCTAAAGGGAATCACTCTTCTCTCCCCCTACTTCAGTAGGGGGACAAAGGGGGTTCGCACGCTCTCCCCCCTTGTAAGTGGGGACAAAAAGGGGGTAATAATACACCAAAGTGCCTTCTCCGTTCGCGCAAATAAAAAGTAACTGGAAATCCGGCGTCACCGTCTCACTGGTGTCGCTTCCGCTCGCCATTTCCCTCGGAGTGGCAGCGGGCGCGACTCCACTGATGGGAGTAATCACGGCGGTATGGGCTGGGTTGGTTGCGGCGCTCCTTGGCGGCAGTCACTATAATGTCATCGGCCCGACCGGCGCGCTTTCCGGAATCCTCGCCACCTATGCCATCATCCACGGCGCGGAGGCTCTCCCGCTATTGGCCATCTTCAGTGGTGTCGTCACACTCGGGATCTTCGCGTTGCGTTGGGAGAAGTACTTCATCCTGATACCGGCCAGTGTGATTCATGGCTTCACCCTCGGAGTGGCTTTCATCATTGCGCTCAATCAACTGAATTTCGCGCTTGGTCTCTCCGGTCTGAGGATTCACGAGGATTTTTTTGACAACGTTGTGGAGTCGTTACTTCACCTTTCTCGGACCCACGTTCCGACGTTGATTCTGTTTGCACTCGGCTTCATTTTTCTGAAAACCGCGAGCAAATTCATTCCGCAAATTCCGGTGGCTGCTCTCCTTGCCCCTATTGGAATTCTGCTTGGATACTTTGGCGAAAAGCACATGCTTCCGTTCGCGTTTGAAACGCTTGGCTCACGCTTCGATGACATCGCCGGTCACCCGTGGGCGCCCATCAGCTTCTCTTTCAGCCTGATCAATAAGTCAGCCCTCATCGCCGGTTTGACCGTCAGTGTGGTCGCCATTCTGGAAACCCTGATCTCCGCCAAAATCGCCGATGGCATGACCAACACAAGATCAGACCAACGCAAAGAGGTGCTCGGGCTTGGGGTAGCCAATATCGCTTCAGGTTTCATGGGCGGAATTCCTGCCACCGCCGCACTCGCCCGCACTGCTCTAAACGTGCGCAGCGGAGCCACCCACCGTACCTCAGCCGGAATCAATGCTGTGGTTATCGCTGTGATCGCGCTGGTCTTTCTGCCCTTCTTCAAGTATTTGCCCCTTGCGCTCGTGGCTTCGATGCTCGTCCTTGTCGCTGTGCAAATGGTGGAACATGAGCATTTCCGCCACCTTTATCGCCATGACAAAACCGCCTTTGCCTTGTCACTGGTGGTTGCTCTGATCACGGTCATCGAAGATCCCATCGTGGGCATCATGGTCGGTGCAGTTGTATCGCTGCTCCTCTTTGTCAACACCATCTCCAAAGCTCAGGGCGAAATCACGCTGAAGAAAAACAAGCAGGTGCTCGGGCGGTTCCAACCTCACGAATTGAAGGATCTTGAAGATCACGGCGACATGCTGGTCTATCGTTTCGCCGGACAGTTGACTTACATCAGCGCTCAAGCGCATATTCAAACCATTAGCGAGATTACCAGCTCACCGCGGGTTGTGATTCTGAGTCTCCGCAATCTGTTCTATCTCGATGTGGACGGCCTCGATGCCATCGCCGAAATCATCGAAATGCTCGAATCCAAAGGCAAGAAAGTCGGCTTGTCCGGCATCAATCCTCTAATTGCTCCACTCATCGAGAATGCCGACTGGTATCCCCGCTTACTTGATGCCAAGCGAGTCTTCCCTACAACCTCGCAAGCCCTCGAGGTCAACTGGGAATAATCTTTTTTCCCGCTTACGGGGGACTCTTTCTCTTTCCCCCCGCTTTAGCGGGGGGAATTGAAGGGGGGTCAATCATCAACAAAGTATAGTACTTCTCAAAAGCATGTTGCGATGTTGTCTCCAAGAGCCGCCATTACTAGAAGTTTGGCCGACAACCCCCTTTATTAGTTGAGTCTTTTTTTGGGGTTGATGCGTAGAAGGGGAAAGGCCTCAACTGGAGTTTTCGATGTTAGGGAAAGATCCCCGTCAGCGGACGATTCACACG
>JAGVEU010000001.1 GCA_020057985.1 Calditrichota bacterium
AACTGGCTGCTCAAACTTGCCTGGAAACTCCCTCCTTAGGCGCGACCAAGTGTATTGAGGGTGAGAGATGTATTGGACAGCGTGGCTTCGCCGTGCCGAGTCTTCGGTAACAAAATTGAATGGTCTGAAATAGACCGCATCATACGTACTATCATCCACACCATGAAAAACAATTCCTACAAAGCTCCGCTGCAGGACATTCTTACCGCGAATATCGCATTCAATGGCTCCATTTGAAAAGGAAAAGTCTCTCAACCATGCGACCCCTTCAATGGACCTTTCATCAAATCGAACTCCCGTCGAAACACTATCTGCTAGCAATGAAACACTCCGATTTACGATCTTCCACACTTGTTGCTCAACAAGTTTCGTAAGGTCCGGCTTAAACGACATCGTCTGTTGTGTCATTTGGTATGATAGAGACTCGGCATACAAGCCAGCTAAAGTGAGTATCGTCAATATGATTCGTTGCACTGTTTATCTCCTATTTTGATTTGCGGGCTAACGGACCGGAGCCCCCGCTTAAAGCGTGCGGGGCAAGTAAGCTGCGGCGGCGTCAGCTTGCCCCGATTCATTCGGGGCCTGTTTACCCCGACGTCCTGAGCGACGCTGAGCGCCCGTCCGCCGTGTTTTCTGGCGGAAGTGCGTTCTTTCCGCACGAGTCGAAGCGGAGCCGAAGGATCTGTCGGGGCCCCGCTGTTTCATAGCGGGGAGCGACTGGTTAGCGTTAGCCACCCCGCCTTCGGCAGGGTTCTTTCAGAAAGCATCTCAAAATCATCAATGCTAATCGCTTCAATTCCAAGGAGTTACAATGAGCTGCCTAGGAGGTCGTTTGACCTGCGAAAGAGCCAAGTTCATCGTACTGGTTCCTCGTACCAGCCGCGCCAGACTGACTTTCGGCGGCGCAACAACCAGACAACGACTGGATTGGTCCAAACGAGGATCCGCCAGAACGACCATCGATCAAACCGACGTGTTGACGGGATAACCTGTAGATCTGCGACAAAACTCACATACCCATGACGTTCCTTCGCGAGGCGTGTCAAGCGCCAGTAGAAATCAACATCTTCTCCCATGTACAACGATTCGTCGTACCCAGCTAGAGACCGGAAGATTTCACGTCGACAAAACTGCGTGGCGCCCTGTGCCATCCCAGCTATTCGTCCCACATATCTCCAGAGATACAGATATAACTGCACCCAGCGGCGACTGGGGCAGTAACTGATATCCACCGTGCCACCGAAACAGAGCGCATTCTCCATCACCTCTGCGATACGCGAGAACAGCCGTTCCGGGATGAGCGTGTCGGCGTCAAGAAAAACTAGTATTTCATCGTTTGCTGAAGAGGCACCCCTATTACGCGCTCGTGCGACGCTGCGATAAACTTCGCGGACGACTGTAGCACCCATCGAGGTAGCGATCTCGGCGGTCGCGTCGTTGCTGTCGTTGTCCACGACAATCACGTTGACTTGAAATTCTTCTGACGAGCTGTATAGTACTGCTCGTTGGACGCTCTCCAATGTCGCCGTGATGTACCGCTCCTCGTTGTGTGCTGGAATAATCAGGGAAATCAGCATCGCGATTCATCCGATAATTCAAGCGGCCAAACGGATGGCGGTTAACCTGCCGACCGCAATGTTGTTAGTTTGTACTGACCCTACCGGGGCGTGGAAAAACAAATTCTCGTGTGTGGGCATTACGAATCACCGACGCTCATTCGGTCAGGTTGCCTGCTCCGCTGTCATTGGCGGGGAGCCGCTGGTTAGGCCGCACTGATTACTAAGCGCCTCTGAACGTTCTTACAAATTGCTGGTACTTGAGCGGAAGCCACGTCAGAGCTGACGGATAAGATTTCTTGATATATATTATCGCCGTTCTTAATCCGCCCTTGACATCTCTAGTCGCTCTTACATCATGATCCAACACAGAATCAATACCGACAATCAGATCCGCGAGAGCCTTTCTATTAAGTTCCATGCGCCCATTCATGATGAGGAGAATGTCGAAAGCAAATGCTGAAGGCTTCACATCTTTATTCTCCTTCAATGCTGCCTCAAGCGCAATGTCCTTGACGGTTTCGAGAAACTCAGACTCTTTCGCCAGATCAGTTAAGTCATTGAACTTCAATCCGGCTTTTTTCAATTGCTGAGCACATTCGAGGATAGGAATGTGGCTATCGAAGCAATCGAGAATGATTGAGGAATAGGGAAGAATGGTGTCACGCGATATTGGCATTAAGAATACTCAACTGTTGATGCAAGTGAAAAGCCGAGGCACAGCCTAACGGACGGCGGCTAAACCCGATTCGATAAATCCCGCTGGTTTTCTAGCAGGATCGTGGTCGAATCGAGGATCCCGCTGCTGCATCCTGCCTGCGTGCCGTGGGCACTTCCGCCTGCACATCTCTTCGGCGGATGAATCGGCAGGCAGATGATAACTTCTAAAATGTACTCGAACCTATCACAAAAACAACTCGTTGTCATCCTGAGCGTTTCTTACATGTAAGTGTCAGGACAAAAGTCCTGACACCGGAGGAATTTACCACCTCTTTTGAGGAAAGGCTCTGCTCTTCTTTCAAGTGTTTGTAGATTGGGAAATTGCACGCATTGGATGCTTCTTCTTGAAAACGGACCCATTCATATCCGCCGTTCCATGCATTTCTTACGTCATCAATTGTCAGACCTGCTGCCAGACGATCCCTCATGAAATCCTCATCGTCGATCAAGCGATTACCAAGATCGCTAATAGTTCTCAGTCCTTTTTGTTTTGCTTCATCAATGCACTTGTCAAGTAGTGTGTATGACAGTTTCTTCGCATCAGAATTCGTGTATCCGGCAGCAACGAACCACTGTTGAACAACATCTGCTAACCTCTTTTCCCGTGTGGAGTATTTGAAAAAGGATAGTAAGGACATGGATACCTCTTGATTCAAGGTCAATACCGCCAGCTAACGGACCGGAGCTAAGCTGCAGCGACGGGCGGTCAGATCATCGTAGACTACGCGCGCGGCAGATATTGCCACTTCCCTAAGAAATGTTCTTCGCGCGGCGAAATCGCCGACCGTAATTTCCGTCAGGTTGAGCGACTGGTTAGCCGGTGTTGCCGTCTTCAATGGTGTAGTCGAACTTATCTTCGCTTGTTATTGCCATGATTGAAGTGTGTAGAACCCGGAGTACCCGTGTACTGTATCCCGCAATTTGGCCAACGAGGTCTGTGACGCGTTGTTCGGGCGACTTCGATTGGTCTCCAAGAGTAGCGAGATAACCTGTGAAGATGTCCGTTGGCAGTGTAAAAACGAGATCTGTACCATCTGTCTGCTGGGCTTCTGCAAGAATAGGTGGAAATCGCGGAATTGTGGTCTCGAAAGGATTCTTGATGAGACCGTTAGCAAAATGAAAACCGACTTGATTGCGGATGGCAGCAAGAACAGTGTTGCGAAACGAAGTTGGTGAATCAACCTCTGTGAAGATCCAAGCGGTCTCTTTTAGGATAAACTTGGGCAAGATGTCTGCCATGTTCTTTAGAAGGGATTTTGCGGTTGACATGCCTTCAAAAATAAGAGAAGAGACGAAAATAAGAGCGTACGCGGTATTCCGTTTGGAGACCGTAGTCTCAGGATCGCTTTGAACCGTCTGTCGGATCATATAGTCCAATGCGTTTGAGATATGACAGAGCTGAATGAGTTCGCGGAGGTGGGGGACGTTGTTGATCTCACTGGGTTGTTTAACGTTAATTGTGATTCGCATAAGTCCTCCTTGTCGCAACGCCGGCTAACGGACCGCGGCTAAGCTGCGGCAACGATAACTTAGAATGTACCTCTGCACGAACCGAGTTCCATGTAATTTACTTTCAAATTTCACAAAACCTCTAAACGCTATGTTTAACATACCCATTTGCCCGCCAAGCTTTGTCTTTGGGCGGGCGCTCATTCCGTCAGATTGTGCGGCGGGTTAGGTGGGGTTACTCTCTGTATCTGCAATATCTTGATTCGCAAGCGCCTGATCAACTGCAAATAGTCTTGAACCGATCTCGTAGTTGATATTCTTTTGCAGCTTTACCCAGATGAACCACCAAGAAAGAAATAATGCCAAACTGAGATACCAGTAGCTAAAAAACATCAATATAATTCCGATTACCAAAGATAGTATTCCAATTTTTCCAGAAAGACCAGCAAGAAAATATAACAATTTAGTACCTGGAATAAGCATGGCGCGATATGCAGCTTCTGGATTAATGATTAGTCTGAACATATCTTGATAGGACTTAGAATCTGAAGATTTGATAGTGTTCTTTA
>JAGVEU010000417.1 GCA_020057985.1 Calditrichota bacterium
GCAGCCACAGGGGGCTGCGCCTACCAGACTGAAATGTCAAACACCTCAAGAAAGCCCTTCTCTCAGCATACGAAAATCCTGCTTGGCCTCGCCACGGGTCTTGTGCTTGGCTTGATCTGCAATCTGCTGTTCAGCGACTATCCTGAACTCGATTGGCTGCTGCGCAATGTGATCTCTCCGGTCGGACAGGTGTTTCTGCGGATCATTTTCATGGCCGTGATTCCGCTTATTTTTGCCGCGCTGGCTTTGGGAGTTGCGGAATTGGGTGATGTGCGTAAGCTGGGCAGAATTGGTGGGAAGACTCTGCTCTTTACCATCGGTCTCACGACGATTTCTGTCTTCATCGGTATCACATTGGTCAATGTGGTGCAGCCGGGAGTTGGGCTGACTGAAGGCGAGCGGCAATCGCTGATGAGTACAATCACCTCGTCCAATGTTGAGTTGACGGTGAAGAAGGCTTCCGAAGCGAAGACGATAGTGCAGACTTTGCTCGACATCATTCCGCGCAATCCGCTCGCCGATGCGGTGGGAGCCTTCGACGAGAACTATCGCGGCGGAGGAATTCTTGCGCTGATGTTTTTCTCGCTTTTTGTTGGTCTTGCGCTTACACTCACGCGCTCGGAAAAAACGGAAGTCTTCGAGAAATGGCTGCAAGGGCTGTACGAAGTCGTGATGAAGATTATTGCCATCGCCATGAAGCTTGCGCCCTTTGGAGTAGCCGCGTTGGTTTTTACCGTAACCGCGCGACTTGGGTTTGACATCGTGGCGATTCTTGGCAAGTTTGTGTTCGTGGTCATGGCGGGGCTGTTGCTCCACATGCTTGGAGTATACTCGCTGGTCTTGCGATTGATTGTGCGAGTCAATCCGTGGAAGTTTTTCGGACGCATTGAGGATGTGATTGTTACCGCATTTTCCACCAGCTCCAGCAACGTCACGCTGCCCACTGCATTGCGCGTGACGGAGGAAAAGCTCGGTGTGCCCCCGCATATCAACCGCTTCGTGCTCACGCTCGGTTCGACGGCCAATCAGAACGGCACTGCGCTCTATGAAGGGGTGGTTGTGTTGTTTCTTGCGCAGTTCTTCGGAGCAGATTTGTCCATCGCGCAACAAGCGACCGTCGTGCTTGCAGCCATTCTCGCAGGAATCGGAACAGCGGGAGTGCCCGGCGGTTCGCTGCCCGTGATTGTGCTCGTTTTGCAATCGGTCGGTGTTCCCGGTGAAGCCATCGGCATCATCTTCGGTGTGGATCGCGTCCTTGATATGTCCCGTACCGTGGTCAATGTCACCGGCGACATCACCGCCGCCATGTACGTCGCTCGAAGCGAAGACAAGACTTGGCGAATGCCTGAGAATGCGTAGCGACATAGCTTGCTATGTCCAATCTGAATCCATGACAACAAAGAAACAAAAAACCACAACTGCAATTGTGCAGCAGCCTGCTGCAAAATTAGCTGGCCTCCCTGAGGGCTATACCGAGTTCCTCGCAGAACTGAAGAACGAAATCGCGACGGCTCGCGTTCGGGCAGCGCTTTCGGTGAACCGCGAACTCGTGTTGCTATATTGGAACATAGGCAAGCAGATCCTCGACCGACACTTGAGCGAAGGCTGGGGTGCGAAAATCATTGAACGACTTGCGTCTGATCTGCGTCAGTCCTTTCCCGACATGAAGGGCTTCTCGGCTCGTAACCTCACGTATATGCGAGACTTAGCCAGTGCATATCCCGACTCGGCAATTTTGCAACAGCTTGTTGCAAAAATACCGTGGGGGCACAATGTCCGTATTCTGGACCATGTTCAGAACCCAGCCGAGCGCGAGTGGTATATCCGCAAAACCATCGAACACGGTTGGAGTCGCAATGTCCTTGTGCTGCAAATCGAGAGCGATCTCTATCATCGGCAAGGAAAAGCCACGACCAATTTCAAACGCACTCTGCCGGAGCCGCAATCCGATCTCGCCGAGCAGATGCTGAAGGATCCATACAATTTCGAGTTCCTGGCACTCGCGGACAAAGCAAAGGAAAAAGACATTCACCGCAAACTGCTAACTCATCTGCGGGAATTTCTGCTTGAACTCGGAATCGGATTTGCTTTTGTCGGCAGTGAATACCGGCTTGAAGTTGACGGGGAAGATTACTATCTTGATCTGCTCTTCTATCATTACCGGCTGCGCTCATTTGTCATCATCGAACTCAAGGTCGGCGCTTTCAAGCCGGAATACGCGGGCAAGATGAATTTCTATCTTTCCGCCGTGGATGATTTGCTCCGCACTGAATCGGATAATCCAACCATCGGCGTAATTCTGTGCAAGAGCAAAAGCAAGGTCGTGGTCGAGTATGCCTTGCGCGACACTGGAAAACCCGTGGGTGTCGCTTCCTTCAAACTGACTTCGTCGCTTCCCAAGAAATGGAAAGATAGTTTGCCAACCGTTGAGGATCTTGAGGCGGAACTCAATGCCATTCAGGAGGGAGACAACAAATAATGCGCGAGACTGAATTCGCGCAGCAATAATCCCTGGAATTTTCCGGCTATTCGGACCAAGACCGCCTGGGGTCCGTTCACAGTATTTATTAATGAATGTGTGTCTTGAAACCAACATGGAGATTACGACCGATGAAAACAACTTGCTGTTTCTTGGGCATTCTGATTCTGCTGAGTGCCTGCTCTTTACCCCTCTGGGGGCAACCCCTGATTGTGGATCATACCTGCACATGCGTCGAGGAAATCCCGCCTCAGTACCTCGTGATATCAAAAGCATCTCTGCGACTGACCTACGGCCACACCTCGCATGGCAGCCAAATCATCAGTGGAATGAATATCCTCATGAACCATGACACTCTGTACGATTGGTTCAACGATCACAACTATTACCTTTACGGTGGCGGAAATCCGATTGCTCCGGCCGGCGATCTTTCGCTATGGGACTATGTACCTGATGGAGATTTGGGCAACCCTGACCGGTTGACTTGGGCGATTCTTACGCGCATCATGCTCACGAACAGCAACGGAGCCTATGTGATCTATCCGCATCTGCGCAATGTGGTGATGTGGTCGTGGTGTGGACAGGTTTCCTGGGCGAGCGAATCGGACATAAACACCTATCTGAATCTGATGAGTCAGCTTGAGGCGGATTTTCCGGACGTCACTTTTGTTTACATGACCGGACATCTTGATGGCACCGGTGTCGCCGGTAATTTGAATCAGCGCAATGAGCAGATTCGCTCCTATTGCCGCAACAACAACAAAGTCCTCTTTGATTTTGCGGACATCGAAAGCTATGATCCCGATGGTAACTGCTATCTTCAATTGGGCGCCAACGACAACTGCGACTACAGCGGAGGAAACTGGGCGGTTCAATGGTGCAACGCGCATCCGGCTGATCCGCTCTGTGAGAGCTGCGAGTGCGCGCATTCGCAATCTCTGAATTGCAATCGCAAGGCGCGAGCATTCTGGTGGATGATCGCGCGATTGGCCGGTTGGACAGGAAACGGCACTCCGCAGGTGACAATCTCCGCCAGTGGAACTAATATCTTATTGCGCTGGACTCCGCTGCCCGGCGCAACAGGATATCGAGTCTATTCATCGTTGCAACCGGATATTGGATTCACAGAAGATACTACGGGCACATTCTCGCCCTCCACATGGTCAGCTCTCATGCCGGACGAGAAGCGATTCTACCATGTGATCGCGCTGTATGAATAGTGTCATTCATGACACCTTCCGGTCACATTCTTTGCATATAATATGACCACCCATCAAATCATCCTCGGTGACTCGCGGCGGATGTCAACTCTTCAGGACGAGTCCGTCCAGCTTGTCATCACGTCGCCGCCCTATTGGCAGCTTAAGGACTACGGAGTTCAGGAGCAGATTGGTTTTGACGACACGTACGAGGACTATATTAATAATCTGAACCTCGTGTGGAACGAGTGCAATCGTGTGCTCAGTCCCGGCTGCCGCTTGTGCATTAATATCGGTGATCAATTTGCGCGCTCGGTTTACTACGGACGATACAAGGTGATTCCAATTCGCACGGCGATCATCTCGTTCTGTGAGGCGATTGGACTGGATTATATGGGAGCGGTCATCTGGCAGAAGGTCACCACCACGAACACCACGGGTGGCGCAACGATCATGGGTTCGTTTCCCTATCCGCGCAATGGAATTCTTAAGTTGGATTACGAATTCATTTTACTTTTTAAGAAGCTCGGCGATTCACCGAAACCGGATCAACAGACGAAGGAATCGGCAAGACTAACCACGGAAGAGTGGAACACATACTTCGCGGGTCACTGGAATTTCTCAGGAGAGAAACAGGAAGGTCATATTGCACGCTTCCCTGTCGAGCTGCCGCATCGCCTCATTCGCATGTTCTCTTTTCCCAGTGAGACCGTGCTTGATCCCTTCACAGGCAGCGGCACGACGAATGTGGCAGCAGCAAGACTGGGAAGACACTCCGTCGGATACGAAATCAATCCCGAATTCGCAAACTTCACCATGAAGCGGCTTGAATCCGAGCGCTCGCTTATTTCGGAATTCAAATCTTCCCTTGAAAAAGAAAAACCGTTGCTCGAAACCGATCTCGCTGAACTGCGCAGTGGCTTGCCTTTCCGCTTTGAGGATAAAGTCCGCATCGCAAAGAAAACCGACCCGCGCAAGTTACTGTTTGGGAACAAGATCACAGGGAAGGAAAGTAACGGCGAAAAAGGCTATCGCGTTCAGAGAGCAATCTCAGCAAGCGAGATTGAATTAGAGGGCGGCCAATTGGTCAGATTGCTTGGAATTAGTCCTTATGCCTCTCGCCAAAAGGAGGCTGTAGAATACTTGAACCTTCTATTCAAGGGACAGAAAGTCTTACTGAAATTCGACAAAGAAAAATATGACGGTAACGGACGACTGCTTGCATACGTCTTTCTTTCTAATAAGACCTTTGTCAACGGACATCTTCTGAAAAACGGTTTTGCCAAATTGGACACGTCACTAACATTTTCCAGAGGAGCAGCCCTTAGGAGATTTGCCGAGAAGGGAAGTACTTCAAATGCAAATTAAGCTCTCTTCAGAGAGAGTCCGCGTACTTCTCGATGCAGATCCTTTGCTTCTTCCGCCTTACACAAGTCAAATCATCAACCTTGCCAATCAGAACGCTCAGGGTACACGACCGCGAGTTGTGGGTCAGATGAGTGAGTTGATACAGGAATTTGACGGAAAAACAGTAGAAGAATGGGAGCAGTGGTATCTCGAACGGTATCAAGATCGGCTTGTAATCGCCCGAGAGAGAATCCGGAGCATGGTTGATAAGCTCAAGAAGGCAATTCAAGTGATTGATGACCAGATGATTGACACCTGGCTTCGCGACTTGGTTATTGTAAAGACCTTTGTTGGCTTGCGGTTTCAAGAGGCAATCCTGGCCGAGGTTGCCAACAAACTGAACACGGATTACCGTTTATCAGAACCTGATGAAGAGTCCCAAGGCATTGACGGATTCGTCGGAAACAAACCCGTCTCAATCAAACCAACCACATACAAGACAAAGAGTCAATTGCAGGAAACCTTGACCGGTTCGATAATCTACTATGAGAAAGTAAAGAACGACCTGCGTATTGAGTTCGACGAACGGAATTTCCAACATTCAGCGGACTAATCGAGTTAGTACCGTAGCGACACTGCTTGCTGTGTCCAATCTGAAACCATGACCACAAGAAAATCCAACACAAAGCAAGTCACCACAATGTGGACATTCTGGATCATGTCCGAGCCCCCGCCGATTTCGAGTGGTATATCCGCAAGACCATCGAGCACGGCTAGAGCCGCAATGTACTCGTACTGCAAATCGAAAGCGATAATTGCCTCGCGAGCGCTGTGACATTGCGTATCGGTAAGAGGCTTGCGGATCTTATTCTTGCTACCTAATGGAGTAAACATGCTAAAACGAATCAAAGTTCGAGGATACAAGTCTCTGGTCGATGTTGAGGTTTCACTCAAGCCCCTGACCGTCCTGTTCGGCCCAAACGCTGCAGGCAAGAGCAACTTCTTGGATGCTTTACAGCTGCTGTCCAAGCTAGCTACCAGCCCGACACTCAAGGATGCGTTTTCACCTCCATATAGGGGAGCACCGCTAGAGTCGTTTTCTTTTGATCGAGATGGGGTGAAGGGAAGCCGTTCAAAAACCCAGATTTCATTCACAATTGAAGCAGATGTCGAATTGTCCGAGTCTGTGGTCAAAGCAGTGAATCGGCAGATTCGGGAAATGAAGCAAACCAAGGCGCCTGATGATATGCGAGAGGAGGGACCTGAGGAGTCATCGTATGTTCGTGAGCGCAATCTTCGGTACAGTCTCGAAGTAGTTATTAGTCCGGACTCTGGCATCCTGCAGGTTGCCAACGAGTCTCTGACACCTCTGACGCCTGAAGGTAAGCCTTCAGGGCGAAGGAAGCCATTCTTGGATCTGGTGAAGGACCGCCTGCATCTAAGAATGGAAGGGCAAGCGCATCCTATATACTATGACCGCTATCTTGACCACAGTGTCATTTCTAAACCGCATTATCCGCCGCACTACCCGCACCTTGTCGCGATGCGACAAGAACTTGCAAGTTGGTTCTTCTTTTACTTTGAGCCCCGCGAGCGTATGCGGGCACCGAATCCGGTCAAAGAAGTCCGCCATATTGGACTTATGGGAGAAGAGTTGGCGGCTTTCCTGAACACTTTGAATAAGTTGGAACCCAAGCAGTTCCGGGCAGTGGAAAAATCTCTTCACATGATCGTCCCATATGTGACTGGCATTGAAGTGGGTGTGAATGATCTCGGAGAAGTCGAGCTGAGACTCAAAGAAGGCGATACACCCATCCCGGCACGCGTCGTTTCTGAGGGTACTCTGCGCGTTCTCGGACTTCTTGCTATAAGCGGGGCGAGAGAATTGCCGGCACTCATCGGCTTCGAGGAGCCGGAGAATGGAATTCATCCACGAAGAATCCGACTTGTAGCAGATCTGCTAAAGAATCAGGCTGCAGGCGGTGATACGCAGATTATCGTTACCACTCACTCAGTGACGCTTGCAGATCAGATACCCACTGAATCTCTGTATGTATGTAAGCGGACAGGGCGGAGCACTTCCATCAGCTCGTTCAATTCCTGGGGTCCCTTATTTAACCGAACAGGCGATATCGAGACAACTCTTAACTCGGAGGAATCCCTGCCAGTATCCGAACGTATTCTCCGAGGCGACTTTGATGCGTAGTATATTCCTGTTTGTCGAGGACTTTGCCCACGAAACTTTTCTCCGTACTATAACTCAGCGGCTTGCGGACGAGTATTCCGTTTCCGTTTCCTTCACGCCGTCCAGTGTTCGTGGCGGTCACGGAAGAGTGCTCGCGGAGCTCGGGGAGTTTGTGCGTGATTTTGACCAAGGTCGGCGAAATCTGCCGGATCTATTGGTCGTTGCAACCGATGCCAATTGCAAGGGCTATACGGAGCGCAAGGAGGAGATTGATTCTATTCTTAAGGAAATCAAGAATCTCAGCATATGTGCGATCCCTGATCCACATATTGAAAGGTGGTTGCTGATTGATTCAGCTGCCTTCAAGGCGGTCTTTGGAAGAGGATGCAACGCACCAGATCAGAAATGCGGACGGGCCAGATACAAACAACTTCTTTCATCTGCAATTAGAGAAGCCGGGATCTCTGCACCTCTGGGCGGAGTCGAGTTTGCAGACGACATAGTTAAAGAAATGGACCTGCGGCCTTCGAGAGGATTCGATGCATCTCTCGGAAAACTGATAGACGCACTCAAAGCCAAGTTCGCGGAATGGGCGAATGCTCAGCCTGGACAGTGCGAGTAAGGCTATTCGACCCAAACAGCATCTTGTGTTGGCATCGAATAGCACGAGAATAACTACGAGACCTTTTTCCAATTATTAATTCCTAATTCCTAATTATTAATTGCTTCCATGAACCGCATTTTAATCACCGGCGGAGCCGGGTTTATCGGCTCCAATTTCATTCACTACATGCTCGCGAAGTATCCGGAGCTTCAGATTGTCAATCTGGATGCGCTGACTTATGCGGGCAATCTGGCAAATCTTGCGGATGTTGCCAAGGATTCGCGTTACCATTTTCTGCACGGAGACATTTGCGATCCCGAGGCCGTTGAAAAGGCCATGAAGGGCTGCGATACTGTGGTCAACTTTGCCGCCGAGACCCACGTGGATCGCTCGATCCATGAGGGCGGCGCGTTTGTGGAAACCGACGTGCGCGGTGTGTTTGTGCTCTGCGAAGAAGCGCGCAAGCAGAAGGTTCAGCGCTTTCTGCATATCTCCACCGATGAAGTTTACGGCTCGATTCCTGTCGGGCACTTCAAAGAAACGGATATGCTTAATCCCTCCTCGCCGTACTCCGCGTCAAAAGCCGGAGGAGAGTTGCTCGCGCGTTCCTATCATGTGACCTACGGTTTGCCTGTACTGGTCACGCGCAGCAGCAATAATTACGGCCCGTATCAGTATCCTGAAAAACTCATTCCGCTCTTTGCTACCAATCTGATCGAAAACAAGCCTGTGCCGGTTTATGGCGACGGCAAACAGGTGCGCGATTGGCTCTATGTCGAGGATCAGTGTGAAGCGCTGGATTTGGTTTTGCAGAAGGGAATTGTCGGCGAGATTTATAACGTGGGCGCGGGCAATGAAGAGTACAACATGGATGTCACAAAGGGCTTGCTCAAGTTGCTCAGTAAGGGCGATGATTTGATTACTTATGTGAAGGATCGCCCCGGCCACGACCGCCGCTATGCCGTGGACACCACCAAGATTCAGAAGCTCGGTTGGAAACCACGGCACGATTTCATGAC
>JAGVEU010000253.1 GCA_020057985.1 Calditrichota bacterium
ATACCTCTGTTGCCACCAGAGCAACCTAACCCACAGGAGTGGAAGAGTTTTCTTGACACGGCTTGTCATGCTGCTGAACGTGCCATGTCAATCCGTTCAGAACATGACATTGTTTCCCGCACTGACTCGGATTCGCTAGGCTGCTCGCAATGAATCTTGCCGTGGCGATTCCGAGTTACAGAAATGTTGAAAACCTCAGAGCCTGTCTTCTTTCCATCGAACTGCACACACCTCAACTTGCAAGCCGAATCACAGTATGTGATGACAGCGGCGACGGCGGAATTGCGTCACAAATGACCGGAGGATTTCCCTCTGTTCGATGGATCATTCACGATCGGAATGAAGGTTTTGGGCGAGCGGCGAATGATGCGATCTTGGCATGCGACGCGGATATCGTCATACTGCTAAACAACGATGTGGAATTGCTGACTGATCCCACTCCCGCTCTGCAATCCGCTTTTGTAGACGCCTCGCTCTTCGCGGTGACGTTTCGATCTCTGGACAGTCTTGGAGCCCTTCGCGAAGGTGCGAAGCGGCTTGTGTGGCCGATGGGCTTTCCCAAGATTCTTCACAATGAGAAGGATCAAGCTCTTTCGGAAAACGGAATCATCACTTCCGCCTATGCAGTGGGTGGCCATGCCGCGTTTCATCGTCAGCACTTTGCCGAGCTTGGCGGATTCGATCCTCTGTTCGATCCCTTTTATTGGGAGGATGTGGATCTATGCCAGCGAGCCCGAGCGAAGGGTTGGAAAACAATTTACCTCCCTCAATGCGAAGTGAGGCATGCAGGCCACAGTGCAATTCGAGCGGCATATCATGAGAACACTATTCGCGAGATGACGGCGCGAAACCGTCTTCTCTTCGCATGGCGGCATCTACCAAAATCACTTGTTGCTTTACATGGGTTTGGACTCGCTGCTCGCCTCACGGCAAGTCTGTTTACAGCCGATCGGCCTTTCATCAGGTCATTTATGGCCGCAAGAAAACGTCGCTCGTCTTTCCCCTAATCCCAACGAATAGCTATCACAAAAAACACCCGATGAAATCCTGTCCATCGGGCGTTTTGTTTGCTGGAATTCTATCCGTCGGACAAGCCAAATCGCATGAGCTGGTCTCTATCTGCAATCAAATCGTGTGTCAGGCCTTTCCAAGCGATTCTGCCTTCCGCGACAACCCATGCTATCCCTCCCAGCCTTTTCATGAGCTGTATGTCATGTGTAATGGCGATCAGGATTCTCGAAGACGAGATCAAGCCATTCAGAAATTCTGCAAGTTGTCGTTGAAAATGCCAATCAAGCGCAGCCGTCGGCTCATCGAGAATCAAGACCTCCGGATTCCGGGCCGCTTGCAGTGCGATGGCGATCATACGTCCATACCCCCCAGACAAGTGGTAAGGATGTTTGAGCCTGATGGCCGAGTAGTCAATCCCCAGTTGCGCGCACATCTCTTCACCAAGATGGATACTTTCGCGATCAGGTATCGCCAGAAACTCATCTTCTACAGTGTCTTCGACAAACAAAGTCTCAGGAAACTGAAAGACATAAGCGACGCGGGTCTGTTCGCTGTGAATGTCAAGGTTCTGCAGGAGTACCTTACCACAATCAGCAGCTATTAAGCCCGACAGCAGCAGTCCGAGAGTGGACTTGCCTGCGCCCGAAGGTCCACAAATGATGTGAGCGCGTTCACTGTCAAACTCTGCGCATACGCCGTGCAGCGCACGCGTGATCCGGCCCTGCTGCTTCCACGAAAAATCAACATCTACCGCTTTAATCAACAGAGTTGACTTGTCAGAATTCACTCTCCTCCGTGAGCGCTATAAGTTCACGTCTTGAACTTCGCTCGAGACGGCCATCATGCAGATAGAAATAGTTATCCGCTTCTGGCATTCTCAGTGGATCCGGAGTTGCCCATAGAATTCCGCACTCCGCTCGAATCCGATCTATTCCGATCATCAGTTCCCTTCTCGATGGAGCATCAAGCAAGGAGTCCGGCTCATCGAGACATAGAAATGACACGTCCTGCGACATAGCCGCGGCAAGAGCAACACGTTGCTTTTGTCCTCCCGAAAGCAACTCCGGTGAGGAGTTTTTAATACTCTCCAAACTGAACTTCAAGAGCAACTCGTCAACCCGTTGTCGAATCAGAGTACTTGGTTTTCCTTGCAGTTCCAATCCGAGTGCAAGCTCCTCCTCGACAGTCGCAGCAATCATTTGGTGCTCGGGATTCTGCAAGACAAGTCCTACTCGATGACGTTTCTCTTCTGCGTTGGAACTCTGAACAGCAACCTTGCCTTGAGTCGGAGTGAGCAATCCAGACAAAACCCTCAGCAGCGTGGTCTTCCCGCTTGCATTGCCACCGAGGATAACTGCAAACTCCCCCGTTTGAATTGCGAAGCTGACTCCATTGAATACAGAAGCTCCTTGTGGGAATGCTAAACTGAGATCAGAGACTCTTAGTTCTGCCACGCAATGCCTCCAGCAATCTCGCGGCCACCTTCTTGGAGCTTCCTGAATGCTCGCGAACGAAGGCTTTTGATTGCGCGCTCAGCCCTTCCGTAA
>JAGVEU010000179.1 GCA_020057985.1 Calditrichota bacterium
ACAAACTGCAGTCTCCTTCTGCTTGCAAGCACAGAGCGGGAAACCGTATCTCTCCGATCTCGCCGCAACGAAAGATGACCCGCTGTACTCAACTTATGCTGCGGCGTTGGGCCGCTCGGAATTCATCGTCGACGAGGGTTATCAATTCATCTGGTACGATTCGGTCAGAGGGGTGAATTTTGAGACTGACAAAGCAGGTGACCTCTGTCTCGGATTCAAGCTGAACGGAAATGTTCGCTTCCAGCTGAATCAGTTCTATAGTCCACCTGTGATCACGGCATCGTATAGCGATCTCGTGCAATTCCGTTTCTATCCATTCAAAAACATCCGTGTCGAGGTGTTCTTTCTGGTGTATAGTTCGCGCATTGCCGTTGAAGCTGTGACCGTCACGAATGAGGACAGCGGCGGTGTCCAGATGAGCGTCTATCCCTTTTTCCACCATAGAAACGACGTTAGCAGCGATGTTGCTCTGATACCCGAGCGTGATGGATTGACATTTAAGCACAGAGAGCGGCCTGACGGTTGGACCATTGATCATAAAATTCCGTATCAGGAAAATTATCTCGATGCCTATATCATCGATTCTCCTGCCGATGCCTTTGGCGGCTACACAGATTTGGGTACGCTGAGCCAGGGGGGATCTCACTCCTCACCAGAAGAGGTTTCGGCTGACTATTGTGTAGAATCGGGCATTGTATACCATGCGGACGGTTCACCTTGCAACCATCTACCACCGCTCGCACAGCTGATGGTGCTGCATAACGACAGTGATGCTGAAATCCTCACTGAAGAGGCTCCAAAATGGCGCGACCCTAATCGCAATATTACAGGCAACGGCTGGCAGAGCTGTGAATTGGGGAACTTCAGAAACCCATCGATTGCCCAGCGTGATTCCTTCGTAGTCGTCTTCACTTGCGCCGCAACGGGTCAGCAAGGCATTGGAAGAGGACTCATCCCTGCGTTGCCGGTTGTGGGAGGTGTGCGGGTGGATATTCAATTAACGGAGCGCAAGCTGCCACCGACACCAGCTAACGTAAGCTTACATTTCTCCCAAAACAATGCCAGTACAATAGTTCAGTGGGACAGGGTCTTGGGCTGCACCTACAGTGTTTATCGAAGGACCGACTCATCCCCGGGCCGATACGATCGTATCGCTGATAATCTCGCCAGCCCTGGGTATCTGGATATCGGATTGAATCCCGACAGTGCGTATGGTTATGTTGTTGTTGCCCGTGATTCATCAGGAGGGCGCAGTGGCCGCTCGGCGGAGGTTGGAAACATTCAGCGCCAATCCGCGAAATTCCTTTCAGACGTGTTGAATCCTTCATTATCCAACTTCATTCCGCAAGGGAATATGAAGGTGGCAGCGCTGCAGAAGAACTTCACCCTCCGACCAGGTCAAAGCGCTCAGATGAGAATCATCCGTGGAGTGTCAGAAGCCAACAAAAGTGTAAACGATTTGATTGCGGCGTCCAGAAGTTTATGCGCGATCGACCTGCAACAGTTCGTTCGTGCAGACGAGCAAACGTACAGCAGAATTCCGCGTCTGGCATTCTCAAATCCTGATCATGCAATGCTCTACTGGAGTGCATTTTCGTTGCTTCGGCAATGCATGCTACCACCGGAAGGTCAATGTTCATACAATTACTATGTCTTTTCTCGCGAACCTCAGTGGGGCTGGGGTCACGGTGGCCAGGTGTTTCATGAAAGTCTAGCTATGTTGGCTTATGTCTTTATGGATTCCTCAAGTGCCTTGAATTCCCAGCGAGTCTTCATCGAACGACAGCGGCCCGATGGATACATCAATTACCGTACCGGTCCCTACCTGAATGAGACGATACCGTACAATGGTCAGACTACGACTTCTGCTCCCTGGTTCAGCTGGGAAAATTGGGAGATGTACAAGATCTGCAAAGATCAGGCATTCCTGGAGGAGGCATATCAGTCTGGCAAGAAGTTTTATCAGTACTGGCAGCTCAACCGTGACGCCGATAACGATGGGCTCTGCGAGTGGGGCGCGCATGCTGTGCTGGAATGTGTGCGCGATGGCAAAGTCGCGGTCTGGGATCAGGTCGGATGGCCGAGCAATTTCGAATGTCTGGATCTTAATGCCATATTGGTGAATGAGTCTCGGTCGCTAGCACACATGGCGGAAGCGCTTGGAGATTCCTCCGGCTATGCCTATTGGATGCGGGAGGCCAAAGCTCGGGCTGATCTGATCAACCAATACATGTGGGATCCACTGACTGAGTTCTACTATCACGTCGACAAGACTGATCACGATTTCAGTTTTCGCGTGAGCAATGATCTGAAACGAATGGAGATTATCGGGTTCTTGACGCTCTGGGCGGGTGTGGCAAGTAGAACGCAAGCCGACAAGCTGGTGCAGAAACTGCTTGATCCGACCAAATTCTGGCGTCGGTTCGGAGTCCCAACTCTGTCTGCATCGGACAGCTACTACAATCCTATGGGGTACTGGAACGGACCTGTATGGGTTCAATGGCAATACCTGATCTTCAGAGGCCTGCTCGACTATGGCTACAGGGATGAAGCTCGACAACTGGCGGAGAAAGTTCTTGAGACGGTCATCCACCAGTTGAAAGCCGACCACTGTTTTTGGGAGCTGTATAGCCCTGATCACTACTGGGCTGGGTGGAACAAGACCTACATCTGGACCGGCATCGTCGCTCGAATGCTGATTGATCTGCAGAACCTCCCTACCGGGGTTAGCATGGAGCGCAAACAAGACTTTCCAACAGACTACCAGTTGAAACAGAACTACCCCAATCCATTCAACTCAGAGACAAGTCTTGAGTTTCGGGTTCCAAGTTCCGAGTTCGTCAGTCTCAAGATATTTGATCTCCTTGGCCGGGAAGTGGCGGTTCTCGTCAGCGAGAAGAAATCCGCGGGCGAGTATCGAGTAACGTGGGATGCCTCAGGCTTTTCGAGCGGTGTGTACCTGTACAGACTACAGGCAGGAAGCTTCATCGAAACGAAAAGGGTGATGCTCTTGAGATA
>JAGVEU010000455.1 GCA_020057985.1 Calditrichota bacterium
AGCCTAAGCATTACCTACTTGGCCCTTCAACAGCCAACCAAAGCCGAGCAGCAGTACGTCATGATGGCAAAGAAACGCTACTATCCTGAACCGGTTCTTAATTACGCCCGCGACTTGCTCCGTTCGGCAGTTACCAATGCGATAGTCATTACTAACGGCGACGTAGATACATATTCAACGCTTTGTGTTCAGCAAGCAGAATCTCTTCGAAGAGATGTCAGCGTGGTCTGCCTGAGCACACTGGGAAATCCGCGCATTGTGAAGTGTCTGCGCGATTCACTTCATTATCCAATATCCCTATCCGACTATGACCTTGAGAATTCTCTGACACAGTATTGGCGGAACAACAGTGCTCAACCGAGAGACGTTGTCCTCCGGAACATGATCGGAAATGCGGTAGCGGAGAATCGCCCAGTGTATTTCGCATTCCCATTCTCTTTCGACGACTTGAAAGAATATGCTGCCAACCTCACTCTGGAGGGCTTGTTGTTTCGCTATACGCCGGGCATGGCTAGTGCAGCCGCTGATTATTCTCGTATCGAGGCGAACTTGCAAGGAAAGTGTGACATCAAGGACATTGATTCGCAAATCGCATGGAAAGCGGATTTGTCACCGATGACAAATGATCCAAATGCCTTCTATCGAATATATGCAAGTCTCTGCCGCATAATCGCCAATCATTACCTCGAGATACAGCAGAAGGGGAAAGCCGTATCATACTTTGAGAAAGCCCTTGATATCTATGACGCCATTGGCGACAAGAGCATGATCGTTGAGACAATAGACATCTGGTTGAAGAAGTCCCCAGGGGACAGCAATGCCGAGAGGCTGAGGGCTAGATATGTCACCTAGGCATGCCCTGGCCCCAATCTTCCGGAATGGGGAGATGTCAAATACAACACTATCGTCAACATTGTGTTCGTCGTCGGCAACATGTGGACGCGGCGGGGGAGCTGAGCGAAGAGATGTTATAGGTGAACTGTGGGGGTAAGCATCTGGCTATTGATTCCGTTGACATCCCATTTCCTTTCAGCTTCACGCTCACTTATAAGACGAGAGCGGCATAACAGAATTCTCACTAAGCACTTTCAGCCTCCCCTCAGACCCCGATCTCGATCGGTGAAGGCAATATCACGACTGGTTTATTTGATCAAAGTCGTCTGACCTTGCACAAGGCAAACAATTGTGTTACTATAACTAAGAAATTGCTTATCAGCTTCTTAATGAGCGAGAGGCGGTAGCGAATGAAAGAGTCAGCTAAGCGCAGCAGTTTGGTGATCGGATCTCTTCTCTTACCGATCGCTATTCTGATGTACTTCACTCCCGGATAGGTGGTGGTGGGTTATATATCGGGTGCATCGGGTGCACTGGGGCTTTTTTTCTTATTGGCTGGACTGATAGGACAAAAAAGAGCTGTACCGCAGGGAGAACCAGGGAACGGAACATCATATTGCGGAAACGAACGTTAAGAAGAAAGTATGTACGAAATGCAGCCATAACAATCAGCCAGATTCTAGGTTCTGCAGTAACTGTGGTGCTGAACTGACAATTACCGAAAGTAAGGATATCTGAGGTGAGAGACCCTCGGGCTGGTATCACGGGTGTTTGCTGTCAGTTAAATCTGGACACGCAGGGTGCTTGAGCTAAGTAACTATGTTGCTCCTTGTAGATCCTAGTTTGAAGGGTTAGGCTTTTTGGGGTTGAGCCCAATGCGATGTTGTTTTATGGGCTCGGGAATCGAACCCCCGTCCGACATGTATATCCACCGCTGCGCGCAAGCGAATGAGTTCGTGACAGTCATTATGTCACTAGGCTGAAAAGTTCCTACGCGGAGGAAAACACTTCATGGGATGGTTGATCACGTGTTCATAGTCGGGGGTTGTCTTAATTCTTTGAAGAATCTTGGAATCCTCAGACTCAAACCTGACTGGTTCCAGGATTCTTCTTATCAGGGGTTTGAAAACGTCTAGTGTTGTGGGATTCGTGGGATCTGGCCTTGGAAGCAGTGAAATAGGTCGACCGCTCAGAGTTGCACTAATTGTTGCACCGAGGTTAGAAGGATGTTTGTTTGTTCAGAGTGCGAGGTGATCTGACTTTGAATCTGCATCAGGCATTCCGGTGTCGTGGCCACGATTACTATAGAATCAAAGTTCTTGTTCTGGTTTTTCTCGAGGTTTCTCTTCCAGTCTGACTTGCCTGTCTCGATCTCTATGGCAATCTGTTTACGATCCCTTTCGATGATGATGTCTGTGTAGCCGTTTACTGGTTCTTCGATGAGGACGTTGTATCCAAGAGCTTCATAGTGTTCTGCGGCTTTTTGTTTCCAGAATCTGTGTTCTAGTCCTTCGTTGAATCGGACTGGTGGTTTTTGGTGTCCGGATTGTGATAATTGTTGCCATCCGGTTTCGGTGATGTCGAGGAGAACCATTCTTCCGCTTCGTGTCAGGATGCTTACTGGTTCGATCAGTTGCTTTTCGATGAGCGATTTCTTGATGGTGTCGCCGTTTCTTCTACTGATTCTCAATCTTCTGTAACGTTCAACGACTCCCGAGAATGGGTGAGCAGCGATCTCCAGTAGTAGTGCTTCTTCTCGTTCGTTGAGTTTCGCGATGGAATCCTTTTTCGGAGGGGGCTCGATCTGGACTGTTTGATTGTGGAGAACGTTTCTGTAAGCCATTATGGCCTTGAGTTTTTGGTCGTCGACTGCTCCCTTGGGGACTTTGCAGTGAGGGATGACGACTTCAAATGGCTGAAGCCATCTTCCCTGCAATTTGACTACTGCTGCCCCGATGGGTAATCGGCCGAGTAGTTCGTTGTCTTCGTCTTTCATCAACATAGCCGCAGCCACAGCGTTGACGTCGAGTCGGTGTTTCAAGTTCATCGTGATGGTTGTGTAGGAGTTGCCCAATGCGGGTATGGAGATCAAGCTGGGGTGCTGATCAACCAAAACTATGGCTTCGCCGAGTTCTCTGATCTCTCTGAGGATGGTGTCGGTTACTGCTTCTCCCCCTGATCCCCCAGGCTTTTTCAAGAGAATATGATGGGCTTCTTCGATGAAGATAACGTGCTTGAAACACTCCCTGTCCGGCTGAACCAAACGATAATGGTGAATCCAGAGGAGCATGGATTCGATGATCAGGTTCTTATCGTTATTGGTGAGGGCGTCTAGTTCGAGAATAACGTTTCTGTCAAGTAGGCTTGCCAGGTTTGGCTGGTTGGAAGTGTTGACGACTTCTCCCATGGGACCAAAGCAGATGGACTTGATTCCTCTCATGGTTGAGTCCATCCAGAGTGCTTTTCTGCCTTTGACCGGGTTGTCCTCCAGCCACTTGAGAACATCAATGAAAGTGGGGTAATTCTGGGGGGTTCCCTCGTAGACGCCAAACTGCTCGTAAACCGCATTCAATGCTTCTTGAAGCAAAAACATGACGCCCTCACCAAGATAGTAAGCCCCAGCAATAATCTCGATCAACTTTTTGAGCCAGACTTTGGGATCAGTGCCCGTTGGCGGGATCAGGGGGTTGAAGACCATTGGGGAAGTGTTTCTGCCGACCGTGTACACCAAGATGTTTTCGTCTGTCATGGCTAAGAGGTCTCGGTAGTTGCGTTTCCAGTCAAAGATCAAAAACGGCTTCTTCCTTGCCAAAAGGCTCTTGAGTAGGATGAAAACCGTGTTCGTCTTGCCAGCGCCACTTCGGCCAAAGATGGCTGTGTGCTGTATCCATTCGTCTTCCCGCAAGCCAAACAGGTGGTAGTTTCGTCCAGAGTAGTGAACTGTTCCGACAGGGTATTCGCCATAGGCAGCGTCCTTTGGCGGGACTGAAAGATAAGTCCCAGGGCTGTCGACTGTCGAGCCGAGGCGCTTTACTGCCATCAGCCGTATGGCTGCTTCGATATCTCGCCTCCCCTCTTGGTCTTCGGTGAGATAGGCAAGGTAGTATTGTTCAGCCTTCTTGCCGATTATGGGTTTGAGTTGTCTGCAGAGTTCTTGGACGTCCATTTTCAATCATTAACCAGCTTTTGTCTGTTCGATTGGGAGTCGATCTGCTGCTTGAGCTCAAGCAGTTGTCCCTGGAGTCTGCTGACATCTCGCCAGCAAGCGACTTGTTCAAAGCGCTTTTCTTGTTCGAAGGTGATCAGCTCCTTTTCGAAGAAGGATTTGCGCTTGTCAATGACCGGTAAGGCCCCGAGCTCGAAAACGTCAAGTTGATCCAACACCGAATTGGCGCGACAGATTCTTCCGTCAATCTCGTAAAGATTGCTGTCACGGATGGAGAGGCGCTCGTAGATCTGCTCCAGAATACCATTAGCTGAATTCAGCAGTACTTCCTTCTTGGAATCAAGAAACATGTCAATAGGGTCACCGCGTGTAGCAATGGAATCGAGACCAAGATTATCACTGGCCGATTTTGGACTTGTGACTGGCAGGTAGTGGTCATCAATGCCGAGAAGATAAGGGTGGCCGAGAAGTCTTGAAAAAGTGGAGAAAGCTTGTGGAGCAGGCTCTGAAGAGAATTGCTCGTGTCCCGTGGGGTTGTAAGGATTGACATAGTTGAAGATCATGGTTACCACCTGAACTGTCTTGACTATCCAGTGGTAATCAGCGCAAGTATATAAATGTTGTGATTCAGCAGTGGTGACACGCCACCGGGAGTCACACAACATTGACGACTTGTCAAAGAAAAAACCGGGAGCCTTTCGACTCCCGGTCATCGGTTCACTCAGCGTCTCTGATTACTTACACAACGCACAAGGCTGTGGTCCGTGTGAGAAAATATAATTTATCAAATACACACAGTCGGCGATATTAATGCTGCCGCTGCAATCAGCATCTCCTGCGGCGATTGGCTGGGGCGCGGCACCACCAACAAAGATGTAGTTGATAAGGAATACGGCGTCAGCGATGTTGATCGTCCCTTCGCCGTCGGCGTCGCCGCATTGCGCTATGCTGATCACCCTCTCAGCAAGATTGTCGAATTCAAGAGCTTCCTCGATCGCATTATCCGGATCGACCTGTACTCTTATGATATACTCGCCCGAATAGGCGGGA
>JAGVEU010000501.1 GCA_020057985.1 Calditrichota bacterium
GATACACAATTCCGCGAGGATGTCAAGCCCTTTTTTATCAACGACTTCCCCCCAAAAAAACATTGAGACAGTAGTGAACTCGCTTGGGGGGTAGGGGGGGTACGGCTTCAGCGCTGCTACAATAGTACTGACTACAGCTTCTAAATTCTGTGCAATATCGTGATTGGTAAATCGCAGAATTTTGAAGCCCTGCTCCGCGAGAAATTTTTCGCGCTGCAAATCGTATTGCTGTGTCTCGTCTCCCACATGCGAATCTCCGTCAAGCTCGATAATCAGCCCTTCGTGTGGTGCGCAGAAATCCACAATATAGGCTCCAATGGTGTGCTGGCGGCGAAAGTGCACTCCAAGTTGATTGGATCGAATCGCCCGCCACAATGCACGCTCGGCCGGAGTTGGATCGGCTCGCATCGAGCGCATGTGGTTCCAATTCGCAGTGGGTACGTGGCTCCAGTCGTTTTTCTTCATGAATGACTACTCAACCCCCCTGCCCCCCAAACGAGTTGGGGGGAGATGATTCTTTTGTGTAGCTAAGTCTGTCTGGAAGACTGTTTAGGGATTCAGATCTTCTTGTTCGCTTCGTCCTGCTCGAGTTCATCGAGGAAGGCGACGGCGCGGCGGAGATGGGGGATTACGATTGAGCCGCCGACGATTAAGGCAACCGAAAAGATGTCAAAGAACTCGGCGCGGGTGACTCCAGCTTTGCGGCACTGAATGATGTGATAACTGATACAGTCATCGCAGCGCAAGACCATCGAACTGGAAAGGCCGAGCATCTCTTTGGTTTTGACGGGGAGCGCGCCATCGCGGTAGGTTAGAGTATCCACACCAAAGAAACGCTTGATGGCGGCGTGATCCTCGTCGAGAATCCGCTCGTTCATTCTGGTGCGGAATTCGTTGAATTCTTCGAGATGTTTGCTCATAGTTATTCAGATAGATAGTCTGTTTTTGTGCAACCTTCAGAATACAGAAGATTTTGGACAAGATCAAGCCCCGCGTATCTTGTCCCCGGAAATAGACAAATCGGGTGCGATTAGCGTCCAAGGATATGCAGGGGAGGCATCCTCTCTTTGTCTGGATTGTGGATTTGCAGGGTTGAAATGGACTCTATTAGTCTCAATATAGGACAAATAGATATTTAGGACGCTGAAATCGAATATCTGGCCGCCGGCAATGCGACTAATTATTTCTCTTTGTGCTTGACAATGCGCTTTTACTTGTTCATATTATAGGGGCAAGTAAGTGAATTCATTCACAGACTGTCGCCGCAAGGTTCCAGACATTTGCAAAGTGTTCGGATAATAGGAGAAAAAGGTGTCAACTTCGCTCGATGTAAGTTTATTCTGGGTCGCGTTCTGGTGTTACCTGTTCGGATTCCTCGTTTTCAGTTTGTGGCTGGCTCTGCGCAAGCCATTGCTGACGAAGCTTGGATCAGCTTTGTATGTCCTCGGTTTCATTCCGCAGACTGTCGGATTTGTCTTGCGCTGGATCAACACCGGCCATTTCCCGATGTCCAACATGTACGAGTATCTCGCAGTGATGAGTTGGATGGCGGTGCTCAGTTTTGGAATTTTGACCTATCGCTACCGGAATTGGGTCATTAGCTCGTTGATCACTCCCATCGTGGTCATGCTGATGGTGTCCGCATCGCTGCTTCCCAAAGAGCCTTCAATGCAGCTTATGCCGGCTTTGAAGAGCAACTGGCTGGTGATCCATGTTTCCTTGGCTGCCATCGGCGCTGGAGCCTTTGCCGTCGGCGCCGCGGTGTCTCTGATCTTGCTGCTTTTTGGCCGCGACAAAGAAGAGATGACGGCGACAATTAAACACAATCTGAAAGCCCCCCTGTTGTCCTTGGCCATCATTCCGGCGGTTCTCTTGATCGTCGGCGGTAACAGTGGATTGTTTGCAAAACACTCTCACATGGTGTTGTTCGGTCAGGAATCTGCGGCCATTGGGGGTGCGTTGATGCTCCTCGGCATGTACCTTCCACTTGCCGGATTCGTCTGGGCACGATTGACACGAGGAACAAGCGCTGCCGAACATCGCTACTGGGCAAGCCTTGGCTTTCTTGGGCTCTTTCTCGGTGCATTGATTGCCGGACTGTTGCTGAAGAACGGTTTTGCTTCGATTACTTCGGAAAGCCCATTGCGTATCTTCGAGTTCTTTGGTCTTACGTTTGTCTGCGGTTCGATTATGGCGTTTGTACTTCACGCGCTCTTCGGCTTTGGAGCATTCCCGGCACGACTGAAGATTGATTCCAAGCTGCTGGACGAGGTCAATTACCGTGCCGTGACGCTTGGCTATCCCTTATATACACTTGGCGCTCTTTTCGCCGGAGCGATATGGGCGGAGAGCGCATGGGGATCCTTCTGGAGCTGGGATCCCAAGGAAGTCGGAGCGCTTATCATCTGGCTTTTTTACAGCGCGTTTCTGCACGCTCGCTATAATCGCGGCTGGTCAGGAAGCCGTACCGCCATACTCTCCTTGACCGGTTTTGCCATGATGATGCTCTCCTTCTTTGGCAACTACTTCTTCGGGGGATTGCACGCGTACGGATAGGAAGAAAACGCTGAAACACTGAAA
>JAGVEU010000224.1 GCA_020057985.1 Calditrichota bacterium
AGGCCTTCATTTTGTCATCCTGAACCCCTAAGTCCGCGAGGGGGTGAAGGATCACTAAAAACTGATCCAAGGAACTCGCAGTCTTTTGTTATCGCACTCTCAGTGATTCCTTCCTTCGTCAGGACAGGCTCTTCACTTCGTTCAGGATGACAGTTCTCTGGGTAGCGGGTAATCGGATGTAAATCTCGGTTTGTTTTACGGGCGCACTGCTGAGCGCCTATACCGTAAGTAGACATCGAGGGCGAGCCACTGGCTTGCCCTATTTTTACTTGATGTCCCACTCGCAGAGGCGGGAGGATTGGACGGTGAGATGGTTGCCGGTTAGGGTGGCATCGCTGATGTCGCTGCCGGAGACGGAACAGCCTAAGCCGAGGGCTTGGCCGGTGCGTACATCGTAGGGGGAAAGCGCGCCGCTGACGGTAATTAGTGCGACTGTGTTGTCTGCCGAGAGCCAGCAGGATTGAGCGGCAGAGACTTTGAAGAGCGCTTCGCCGCGCTTTTTAGTTGTGCCTGCCAAGCCAAGATTAATCATGCTGAGCGAGCCGTCTGTTCCGAAGACCCCCGCCACATCGCAGGTGCGGCCAAAGCCAAAACCATCGGTGGAGATGGAGTAACTAAAGGCTCCGATGCGTTGGGATTCGGGAAGGTCAGAGGTCTCGTTACAGGCTTGATTCTTTTCGCGCAGCACATCGTAGAAAGTGACCTTGCCGTTTTTCACTTTGCCGCAGATGCCGCGACATTCGACGGTCACGGGTGCGGCTAATACAGGAACGAATTTCCCGGCTTGTCTTTGCACTTCGATTTGCACTTCGACACGCTTCGGCTCGTTCATACCATAGGCGGAGGCTTCGAGAATCAACCTGCACGAGCCGAGTTCCGCTTCACCGAGGGCTGCAGTGATATTGAGTGTGGCGCGCCCCGGCGGTTGTAGAATCGCCGGTTTGGTTTCAACGGTCAGCCATTTGGGAGTGTCAGCAGCCGGAGTAAGCTGCACCGGATATTTTTGAGCACCGCCCCAAGAAATCTCCACAGGGATTTCTGCTGCTTTGCCCCATTCGAGAGTGATTTCGGTTTGTGCGGGTGCGATGATGAGATCCGTTTCGGCGGCGGGAGTGGAGGTCGCTCCACCGGGGGTCGTTTCGGTCAAGCTCTTGATGAAGCTGCATCCCGCAAGGAATGCGGCAATGAAAAGAAGAGATAGAATGTGTTTCATGGGCGAGAAGAGTTATGGTAAATTGTCCGGATATTCTTTGTCAGCACTCCATTGAGACGGATTGCTCTCGATATAGTTTCTCGTTTTGTGCAGCTCAATTTTGTCTCTAATTATACGATCGAAGTAGTTCGGCTGCCAGAAATGGCCTTGAAAAGGTGGCCATCCGAGGGTATGAACACCTGCACGGTACTTTGCGGTCGTGAACGACTTGAACCGATGCACGACATCAAATAACGATTGCGTAGGCGAGCCTGTCAGAATAATGATTCCGTGAAAATGATCGGGCATCACAATGAATGCATCAAGTTCGACCCCAGGATAATGTTCGGGAATTTCCTTCCAGCACTTCTGAATCATTTCGCCAATTTGGCTCAAGTGCATTTCGCCGTCCACAACTTCACCGAATAGAATCTCGCGATTGTTGACGCAGATCGTCACGGAGTAAGCACCAGGGGTCGTGTAATCGTAGTCTTTCAGGCGAGTGATCTTGCGCATGTGCTTTGCCACAGTTCATCCAATCGGGTAGTAGCTGCAACCCCCCGTGGTTGCCATGCATGATATTTTCGATGAGGTAATTCTAGACGACATTCGCTTTATTTTATCGTGATCTTTCGCAAATGCTTTGCCACAGTTCATCCAATCGGGTGGTAGGTGCAACCCCCCGTGGTTGCTCTTTGTGGTTTTCTCGATGGTGCAATTCTTGACGGCATCACGTCTTCTATGGTTGGCAACCACGGGGGGTTGCGCCTACCAGCGTTGTTAGGATTTATTTACTCAAGCGCGCAATATCCGTGCGGCGGCGGAGATGTGTTCGGGGGTTGTGCCGCAACAGCCGCCAACGATATGAGCGCCCTGTGCGGCGAGACCTTTAGCCCAGCGCGCGAATTCAGAGGGGAGCATTTTCTGAGCGAGGATATTCGGATAGGCTCCGGTTTTTGCCTCGCGCACGGAATTCTGAACGGTTGCATGAGCGGCAAGCGCGATTTGCGGAGCGCAGCAATTGACCAGCACAGCGAGGGCTCCTTGATGATGCACGAGCTTGGCAGTTTCTTCGAGGGAATCGCCATTGTACATTCGGTCCATACTGCGGGGCATGAGAGCAACCCAAACCGGAATTCCCGTTGTCAGGGCGGCGGCGGTGGCAAGATGCGCTTCACGTCTCGAATTCTGTGTTTCCACAAGCAAGACATCCGCACCGGCTTCCTTGAGCAGAAAAGCGCTGTGCGTGAATTCCTGAATCATGGTGGTGTCATCGGGCGCAAGTTCGGGCATATAGCAATCTTCGAGCGGCGCAATGGAACCCGCAATAATTATTTCGAGATCCGCCGAGACTTCCATCACCGCCTCGCGCGCAAGTTCCACTGCCCGCTCGGTTAACTCGCGAGCACGAGATGGCATTCCTTCCTTGCCGAGCGCGTGGCGAGTCGTGCGAAAAGTGGCGGTGGTCAGGGCTTGTGCTCCAGCCTTCAGATAGTCCTTATGAATCTGCTTGACCAGTTCGGGAGCATCCATCACAGCCTGCGCACTCCACAACGGCAAGCGCATGGAAAAGCCGCGCCGTTCCAGTTCCGAGCCCATCGCTCCATCCAGCAGGAGGGGCGCTTTTTGTGTTTCGCCAGAATTCAAGACTTTAGAGTAATCTTTCACGTTTCAGAGAGACATACGCACATCTTGCACACAACTTTGACCCACTTGCGCTCCTAAGTCCTTGTTATTTATAGATGGTACGGGACTTGCGACAAGCGGATTTTGGCCGCCAG
>JAGVEU010000502.1 GCA_020057985.1 Calditrichota bacterium
AACGGTGGGTCAGGTTGGTAATCTCGATCATGAAGGCGTAGTCTCCGGCAAAGCGGGACGCACGCGCTGGTTGGGACGCCGGAGTCATGTGCGTGGTGTTGTCAAGAATCCGGTTGACCATCCGATGGGCGGCGGTGAAGGCCGTTCTTCCGGCGGACGTCACCCCTGCACTCCTTGGGGTAAGATCACCAAGGGGTTGAAGACCCGCAATCCGCGCAAACAGTCAAATCGCTTGATTGTTCGCCGCAGTACGGTTCAAACCAGAGGCTAATTCCGAATGGCAAGATCACTGAAAAAAGGCCCTTATATTGACTCGACTCTGGAACAGAGAATTCTTCAACTGAACCAGAAGAGTGAGAAAAAAGTACTGAAAACCTGGTCCCGCCGGAGCATGATTTCGCCGGACTTCGTGGGGCATACACTCGCAGTTCACAACGGGAAGAAGTTCCTCCCTGTCTACATTACTGAGAACATGGTCGGACACAAGCTCGGAGAATTCGCGCCGACTCGCACCTTCAAAGGTCACACGGCCAAGAAGGTTGAAAAAACGGTCGCTAAGAAATAGGTTCACTGATGGAAGCTCGTTGCATTGCCAGATACCTCCGCATAACGCCCCGCAAGATGCGATTGCTGGCCAATCTCGTTCGCGGCAAGAACGTCAATCAGGCGATTAACCTGTTGCAGTTTACCCCGAAGTCAGGCGCGCAGCCGACCCTCAAGGCGATCAAGTCTGCCGCGTCCAATCTCATAAATCGCGATCTATCACGTCATGTCAATCCTGACGAACTTTTTGTCAAGACGATCTTCGTGGACGAAGGCCCGACACTGAAAAGATTCCTTCCGCGAGCAATGGGACGTGCCACACCGATCCGCAAGCGCATGAGTCATCTCACGGTGCTCGTGGCGACTCCGGAAGTGGAAGAAGCGGCGGAAGTTGAAGCCCAGCCAGAAGGAACCGAAGCTATCGAGGCTTCCAAGAAGACAGGTAAAGTGAAGAAATCCGAAGCGGCGAACAAAACCTCTAAACGCACAGCCAAAAAGTAGGCGGTATTACACTTGGGTCAGAAAGTCAATCCGATTAGTCTGCGTCTGGGTATCATTCGTACCTGGAACAGTGCATGGTTTGAAGAACGGAATTTCGCGGACAAACTCCACGAGGATCTGTATCTCCGCAAATACCTTTCCCAGCGACTCAAAGGTGCGGGTGTTGCCGGAATTCAGATTGAGCGTACACCCAAGCAACTGACCCTTACTGTGCGTACTGCCCGTCCCGGAATCGTCATTGGCCGCAAGGGAGCAGAGGTAGACAAACTCAAGGCCGAACTTCGCTCTATTACCAACAAGGACGTGCAAGTCAACATTTTTGAGATCAAGCGTCCCGAACTCGAAGCTAAGCTCGTGGCCGATATGATCGCCTCCCAGCTTGAAGGACGCGTTTCCTTCCGCCGTGCCATGAAAAAAGCGATCCAAACAACGATGCGCATGGGCGCCGAGGGAATTAAGGTGCTTTGCTCCGGACGTCTTGGCGGTGCCGAAATGTCGCGCACTGAGGGGTACAAAGAAGGCCGCATTCCTCTGCATACTCTGCGGGCAGATATTGACTATGCGCTGACCGTAGCCAAGACTGCCTATGGAACTATCGGTGTGAAAGTTTGGATTTGCAAAGGCGAAGTTATTGGAAAGAACATGCTTGCCGGATCTCAGCTTCATCCGACCCGTGAGGTGCGGGATGTGCGTGATGTGCGTGATTCTCGGCAAGGCCCAAGAGCACAAACCAACCGACCTGAATAGCCATGCTTACTCCCAAGCGAATGAAATTTCGCAAGCAGCAACGCCGTCGCCGCAAGGGTCTCGAATATCAGGGCAATTATGTGGCTTTCGGCGAGTATGGGCTCAAAGCCCTCGGTGACTGCTGGATGACGTCTCGTCAAATCGAAGCCGCCCGTGTCGCGCTCACTCGCTATATTAAGCGTGGCGGAAAAGTGTGGATTCGCGTTTTTCCCGATAAACCGGTATCCAAAAAGCCCCTTGAAACCCGCCAAGGAAAGGGCAAGGGAGCTACCGAATTTTATGCTGCGGTAATCAAATCGGGCCGTGTGTTGTTTGAGCTTGAGGGAGTGGATCTGGTCACTGCGCAGACCGCAATGCGTCTCGCTGCCCAGAAGCTGCCGATCAAGACAAAGTTTGTTCTGCGTGAAATGACTCACGCCTAATTATCCGTTCTGAGCGAAATACCTATGGCAACAGGAACTTCAAACCTGCTGAAAATGACCGAACTGAAAGAGCTGACTCTGCTCGAACTCAGAAATCGGCTGCATGAATGGGAAGATAATCTTGAGGCGCTGAGATTCCAGCTTGATGCCGGACAACTTCCGAACACTGCGCGTGTTAAGCATATCCGTCGCGATATCGCCCGGCTTAGAACCGTGATTCGCGAGCACGAACTGGGTCTGCGCAAGGCCAAAGGAACAACCGTATGACAACTGCGTCCCCACAGGTCACTCCAACGCCGGCTCGCTCGCTGCGCAAGACGAGAATCGGGCAAGTGATTTCCAATAAAATGAACAAGACCATTGTCGTGGCCGTCGAGCGTCGTGTCAAGCACCCTCTGTATAAGAAATACGTCAAGAAGACCCGAACCTTCATGGCTCATGACGCTAACAACGAGTGCGAAATCGGCGATCGTGTCCGGATCATGGAAACCCGTCCGCTCTCCAAGCTCAAATGCTGGAGACTGGTTCAAGTGATTGAGAAAAGGAAGTAGGCAGTTATGATTCAGGAGTTTTCCATTCTCACTGTTGCCGACAATACGGGCGCAAAGAAAGTACGTTGCTTCCGTATCTATGGCGGCACCAATCGCAAGAGTGCGTCCGTCGGCGACATTATCATGGTTTCCGTGCGGTCTTCCATTCCCAAAGCTACCGTGAAGAAGGGCGAGAAATCCCGCGCCGTTATCGTGAGAACCAAGAAGGAGTATCGCCGCAAGGACGGCTCCTATATCCGCTTTGATGAGAATGCCGCTGTCCTGATTGACAAGGACAATGAGCCTCGTGGAACTCGTATCTTTGGGCCGGTTGCCCGCGAGTTGCGCGACAAGCAATTCATGAAAATCGTCTCCCTTGCTCCTGAAGTCCTTTGAACCAAAGTAACATCGAGCATCCGATATGTCTGTCCACATGAAAATCAAGAAGAACGACCTCGTGCTTGTGATTGCCGGAAATGACCGGGGCAAGCGAGGAAAGGTTCTTAAGGTATTTCCCGATAAGAAACGCATCGTTGTTGAGGGCGTGCACTTCATTAAGAAGCATCAGAAGCCCACTCAAACCCGGCAGCAAGGCGGAATCGTTACACGCGAAGGGGTGATTCACGTGTCGAATGTTATGCTGCTTGATCCGAAGTCCGGTGCGCCTACTCGCGTCGGTCGCAAGGTGCTGACTGGCGGTGAAAAGGCGGTGCGCGTCCGATTCGCCAAAGCTTCTAACGAGATGATCCACGATGAGCGCTGAAAAAGTCAAGGCTGAAAAAGCCAAGTCAGTCTCTGCCGGAAAAGGCGGCGGCCAACCGCCAAAAACCGATAAGCAGCCAAAGGCCGATAAGAAGGAAAAAAAGGCCGCAACCATAGCCGGAGCAAGACCAAAGCCCCCAGCGGATTATGTTCCTCGCCTGCGGATAATCTATCGGGAAAAAGTGATTCCTGCGTTAACCAAGCGCTTTGAATACAAGAATCCGATGCAGATCCCGCGCCTGACGAAGATTGTTATCAACGTCGGTGTCGGCGAAGCCGCTCAGAATCCACGTCTCAT
>JAGVEU010000428.1 GCA_020057985.1 Calditrichota bacterium
CGCTTGAGTCCGGCCGTGTTCACGATGGCCATATCCAGACCTGCTTCGATACAGTCGTAAAGAAAGACCGAGTTAAGCGCTTCACGTCCGGCGGGTGGCAGACCAAAACTCACATTGGAGATGCCGAGAATTGTCAGCGCATCAGGATATCGCTTGTGAATCTCACGAATGCCATCTACAGTCGCTCGCGCCGCGCCGATATAGTTCGGATCACCCGTGCCACAGGGAAATGTGAGCGGATCGAAAATAACTTCGCCCGGATCGAATCCCCATTTCTCGGTCAGTGTTTTATAGGCGCGCTCGGCGATTTGCAGCTTGCGTTCCAGTGTCACCGCCATTCCCGCTTCCTTGTCCTCATCAATCAGGCCAAAGACAATCGAAGCTCCATAGTCACGAGCCAGCGGACACACTTGTTGCAGCCGCTTTTCGCCATCCTCAAAGTTGATCGAGTTAATGGCCGCCTTGCCACCGATATTCTTGAGTGCAATTTCCACGACCTTCTCATCCGTCGTATCAATCATGATCGGTGCGCGGATCTTGCGTGAGAGGGGTTTCAACACGGCCAGAAAATCCGAGAGTTCAACCCGATCCGGATTGGCTGTACACAAATCCACGACGTGCGCACCACGGGAAACCTGCTCTTTGCCAATCTCCGCCGCCAGCTCAAACTTCTCCTCGGCAATCAACCGCTTGAACTTCCGTGAGCCAATCACATTCGTGCGCTCACCGACAAATACCGGCCTGATAAACTCATCAATCCTGAGGGGTTCGCTTCCCGCTAAGGCTCGTCGAATCGCTTTGGCTTTCGGCTTGCGCGGCTGATGATGATCCGCAACCATTCGCATGGCCCGCACGTGATTCGGCCCCGTCCCACAGCAGCCGCCGATGAGATTCACAAAATTCTCCGTGGCAAACCGCTCAAACAAGTCCCGAAACACATCCGGCCCTTCGTCATATTTGCCTTCCGTGTTCGGCAAGCCCGCATTGGGCACACAGGCAACGGGCAAGTGACACATACTGGCCAGCGTGCGCAAATGATCGGTCATCGCTGCCGGGCCGGTCGCGCAATTCATTCCGAGATACAGCAAGTCTTTCGACGCCAGAGTGTAATACACCGCTTCAATATTCTGTCCCGCGAGCATGGTGCCGTTGGCCTCAATCGTCACGGAAACCGCAACCGGCACCTTCCGCCCCGCCGCCTTCATGCCTTCATCGAGTCCGAACAGCGCTGCCTTGATATTGATCGTATCCTGCTGCGTCTCAAGCAGTAAGTAATCGGCGCCACCAAGCAGCAGCCCTTCCGCTTGCAGCTTGTAGGATTCTTTGATCTGCTCAAACGTGACTCCGCCCGTAATCGAAATCGCTTTGTTAGTCGGCCCCATCGAACCCGCCACAATCACTCGGCGATGGGCTGCATAGTTCTGAGCAGATTCTCGCGCCAGTTCCGCCGCCCGCCGATTGATCTCAACCACCTGCTCCTGCAAACCATACTCCGCCAGCACAATCGTCGAACCGTTGAAGGTATTGGTCTCCAGAATATCCGCGCCCGCATCCAGATAGCTCTTGTGCAGTGCGAGCACGATCTGCGGCGCATGGAGATTCAGCGACTCATTGCAGCCAAACAAAGTCTCCCCACCAAAATCCTTGTCAGTAGGCCGGAGCAATTCCAGCCCCGTCCCCGTCGCGCCATCGAGCACCAAAATCCGGGTCGCGAGGAGGTTGCGCAGTTCGTTCTGCAATTTTTCACCTGAAGGATAAGTCATCTGTCCGAAAATCAACTTCCTTTCAATCCAAATATTCCTGTAAATATATGAAAATTTGGCATTAAATGCAAGTAGAGGACTTTTGTCTAATTTCCATAAGGACTTGACAACGGCTTGAGTTTTCTTAAATTGTGTAATATGAAATCCGTATCTGATCTCCCTCCGCGAATAGCTGCCGAGACATAAACGGAGTGAGCGAGTCGGACTCAATAGCAATGTGCATGGCATAAACGCAGCGGCGCCGTGTTTCCGAAAACGCTGCGCACGACGAGCACAATCGGAACTGCACCGCAACGTTGAAGATCAATTCTTCGTAGAGGCACCAGAAATGCACAGACCGTGTTCTAAAACCTTACGCCAGCACTTAGAGGAGCAGACTTTAGAAGATGGCGGTAAGGCCGGCCACCGGTTCAGTTGCTCCGGGCATCCAGTGCAGGCATTACGATGAAACTGCATCACTGCGATCAGTTTGGCTGATCTTCCAGATGAGCACGTTGAACGGCCGATTCGTACCGTCAGCTTCCCAGCGATAAGTACTACTTCGATAGACCTCATCCTCCCGGCGAACGATCAGGTCCTCACTGAACACTCGGTACAACCAACTGAAGTAATGGACTCCGTACTCACGATAGCCTCCGGTCAACCGGTCGAAGTCTTGCCGCGTCCAAGTCCAGTAGCACAAGTATGTCACGTGGTTTTGGAGCAGGTACTGATTCAGGTTCTTATCTCGCAGCATCTTCTGGTATTCCATTGTGTTCACGACGCCGTCGAGGTTCACAACCTGACGCTGCGAGAAGTAACCGATGACTCCGGCGTCCGCCACGGCAAAGATGTCGGTGGGCGTGGTGTGCCGCTTCATCCACAATGCTGTCTCATAGAAGTTGACTGCCGCGCTGGTGTCGAGAGGCGTCGAGAAACTCTCATGCATCCGCCTGCCTCCCGTCACTGTAATAACGGCGACGCAGAGCCAGGGAATCACTCGGGCCACCGCCCGCGTTCTCTGAGGAGAGTAGGTTTCAAGGAGTTCGGTAACACAGAGTGCGAAGAAGAGGTTATAGACAACAAAATACCAACTCATCACACCGACGCCCACGAAGAGAACGGTATACGCAAAGTGCAGCAGCAGTCCGCCGGCCAGGACGACCAAAGCAAGTCGCAAGTAGCATCGCTTCTCTTCCAGCGCGGCCGGTTTGCAGCGCTGGCTGAAATACCATATCAGGTAAGCCGGAGACAATGCGACGATCGCCTGCTTGATTCTGCTCAGATCGCGAATCGTCTCCCAGTTGATGGCAGGTACGGGAAATGTGGACTTGACATGCCCGCTGATCGGAACCAGCGAGCCAAACTGCACTGCGTTATATACGAGGTAAGGGGCAACGATGATAGCGCCCCCGAAACCAATCATTAGCGCTCTCATGACAGCCTCACGACGACTGGCTCTCCCCCGTAGGATCAAGATTCCACACAACACCGCTGTGCAGACACCGATGAACACGTGGTCAAGCCGGGAGAGCATGATAAGGCCGAGTGCAATTCCAAAAAGGAACTGGGCCGCTGGCTTTGCTGCTGAGAAAACCTTCGCTCGCCAACCGTAGTAGCCAGCCAATAAGATTGTCATCACAAGGATAAGCGACTCCATGCCTGTGCAGACTTTCGGCAGAACCCAGAACACGAACAGAGTGCCGCCGACCAGTGCCGTCCCTGCGGAGAAGATGCTACGCATTGCGCGATAAGCGAGCCAGATCAGTCCCGACATCGCCAGCGCTTGGATGATTACAATGATTCGGGTCATGGTCTCCGGGGAACCGTGATAGATCGCATACAGAGGGACAAGCAGGAAGAGCCACAGTGGTTGGAAACCGTTGGTCGGGTTGATACCATCAAAGGTGACGCCCCGGCCGGCTACGATATTCTCTGCGATCTTGAAGAAATAGAAAGAATCATCGGGAATGAAAGCAACAATCTGCCGCATGTCCGTGAGGGCGAAGAAGAGCAGGAGATAAGAGGTAACCGCGGCGAGAAGGACACCGAAACGCGGTTGGCAAGGCGGCTTTCGTTGCCCATGATCCGGTCTGCCTCAAGAAAGTTTTGTGATGGTTTCATTTCTTCGCTTTTATCAGCGTCTGCCACACATAAAAAGACGCGTAGGCACGAAAGGGGCGCCACGGCTCGGTAATCTCTTTGGTCTCTTCGAGGGTGGCCTGTCTGCCGATCCCATTGCGCCATCCAGCACAAGTATCCGAGTCGCGAGGAGGTCGCGCAGTTCGTTCTGCAGTTCTATTTCTGAGCGATTAGTCATGTGTTTTCTGTGGCCTGAAAAACGAGTAAATATATGAAAATACAGTGTTAAAAGCAAGTGGAGCTGCAATGTCCGATTTCATGCAGCACGGCGGGCTTGACGTCCGAGCAATGACTTCGTATCTTTATACCCGATGGCTGGTTCTATCTTTCCCCCAATTCGTGGGGGAATAAGAACCTATCTCGAAATAATTCTGCAACAGGATAACGCGCAACGAGTCCGAGGCTCAACGTGCTGGAATTGCTCGATTTGTGCTCTCGGATTCCGGCAGGGTTGCGAGGACTTAACCCTGCTCGGCGGTC
>JAGVEU010000242.1 GCA_020057985.1 Calditrichota bacterium
AGCTGAGTCAACAAACGACAGCGAAGTGATTGCAAAGGAAGAACTGTCTATACGGTAACTCTCCCAAGTTTCCCCTCCATCTGAAGTCTGGACGATCAATCCCACGTGTCCTCCGGCCCACCCGTGGAGAGAGTCCGGAAATGCCACTGGTCTTAGAAGCGCACCCCGATTGGTAGTGTCCGTCCATACGACATTCCACGTAAGTCCGTCATCAAGACTGCGAATTATCGAAGGGTAGCCGATCGTGTAGTCCAATTGATCCGATCCCACGATGTAGAACACTCCATGCCCTGATGAAACCATCCCGCCCTCAAACCAACCAATAGGGAGATTGCGCACTGTATCCCAAGTTTGACCACGATCGGTACTTCTCATAACGGAATTGGGCAGCAGACCGACAAGCGCAGTACCGCTTGAAGAAACACAAATCCCGTAGAAGAGGCAAAGAAACTCACTGCACACATATCGAAGTTGTCTATCCCACGTTCGGCCGCCGTCAGAGCTGGTGAAGATCTGGTTCACCGAAGATGTATCTGAGTTCTCATAGTAACTGTCGCCAATCAACGTTGTAGAATCTAAGTAGACTGCCTCGCTGATCATAATATCGTTTGGGATTGAGAAGTACACAATCTCCCAGTGGGCAAATCCGTCCGCGGTGATTGCAGCCGCAAAGTCATTAGCAATGAATGCCCGCTGATCGTCGTAGAAGGCCATCATGATGCCAGAGAAGTCAGTCTGTCGAATGACACCGTTCCATGTCACTCCTCCGTCCGTTGTCTTGAAAAGTGAGTGAACTGCTGGAGGAAAAATGGTCGTTGCCCAACCGACTTGGCTATTTCGGAAGTTTAGGTAACTGAAGATCTCTGTTCCTGTGTAGACGCGGGTCCATCCGTGCTGGGCGAAAAGTTCGACGACTCCAGAACTCAACAAACAGAGGGCGAGCAGTGCAAGCTTCAAGTTCATACCTATTGAACTTGCCTCTTTTCCGGAAAACGAGTTCTTGCGCAGACGATATGGATTTTGCATTTGAAATCCTCGAGAACAGTCTATACTCAGCAAGGGAACGAATCTATTAAGACAAGCACTACAAATAATATAAAGAACCCAATGCAAAAAGTCAATACCTGTTTCTGTAAATACAAAAAAAAGCAACTTAACTCTGGATATGTTTGTCAAGAATGTAAATTCCACAATAACTTGGTACTTATGACGACAATCTCAGTGTCAATGCCGCAAATATGGCCTAAAAAGTAGGAGGCACATTCTTCACGTGCCTCCTGACGAATGTTGGATAAATGTCGCAATTCGATGCAGCGGTTCATGAAATATGCCCGACATTCATAGCGCATGTAAGTGACTCACACGCTCATAATGGTAGTGGATACCGCAGTATTCAGGTTTCCCTTTTCGCCCAGGAGTTGTGGTTTCCCGCTTGCGCGAGAATGACAACTCTGCGAGATGTCCTCATAGAATAAAGGCGAGGTTTTTCGCCTCGCCCTTCGGAACCAGTAGAAAAATCTGTTATGGACAAGCACTCACAATCGTGTAGACTTGGCTGCTGTGCATCAGAACTGCATCTGCGTGAGTGAATGAAATCGGAGTTCCTCGTTCCGGAGTGATGTCGGAAGCTAAGGGTTCCCACCAGAAGCCCTCGCCATAGTCGGGATCTCTCGTTGAGTGATAGACGGTGTATGTTCCTGTGAATGTTTGGTTGGCAGTCCAGTTCAACACAATGTCGTTACCGGAACGAATAATGGTCACATTTCTAACAGTGTCTGACACACACAAATCACAGGTGATCCAGGCACGGTATTCAGATCCGCAGAGGACTCCAGTGTATGCACCTGGAGCAATGAACAGCCAATAGGTGCCTGCCAGAAGCCCTATATCAGAGGTGACACAAACGGTATCGCATGATCCGCAGGAAGCAATCTCGCTGTACAGTATCACAGAGTCGCATTCAGATTGACCACCCGGGCCGACAATCGCGGTTATCACCGGGAATTGAGCAACCACACAAACACGAGTCACGCTGTTGTGTGTTAGCGTGATTGGTAGCCAATCGGTATCGCGAGTGGCTCCATTTCCCCACCAGTTGCCGGAAGTTCCCCATACCGTTTGACCGCATTGGATCTCCGGCGCATAGACAGGTGGATCGGAATTGCAGCCGCCGTTGAAGTGGTCAGGATGATCCGCGTAGGTGGTGCAGGGCGGTTCGCTTTCGAGGATGTCACCCACTTGAAAGAGACTTGGACACGGAGAGCAGGGTTCGCAAGTCACCCACGCCCGATACTTGGCTCCGCAGGGAAGATAGGCGAAGTCCGTTGGAAAAACGGAGACATAGTAGTTTCCGGGTGGCACGCAACGGGTTCGAGCTTGTACAGTGTCGCACGAAAAGCCGGACACTTCGGCAAGTCCGCCATCGCAGCCCGGACAGTAATCCGCGATAATCAAATACACGTCAAACTCAGCCAGCGCAGATAACGTGATGATACTGTTTTCGGTGGTCTCGAAATGGAACCAGTCCATGTCCCGCCAGATATTAGAGCCGACGTGGTAGATTCCCGCCGTTCCGAATAGGACATCACCGCACGAAATCTCCTGAAAAATTTCCGGGTAGCCATTGCATCCGACATTCAGAGTGTCGTGATAGCCATCATAACAAATAGGCTCGCTTTCAATTCGATCTCCGGGCTGCTCAGTAAGAAAACACTCCCAGGCGCATGGCGTCGAGGTAATCGTCGCCCGGTAGTGCATGGTATCAACCGGCATCATAAACCAATCGGGCGAAATCATGAATGCATAGGTATGCGGCCGCAAACATCCGGTGGTGATCGTCAAGGTTGAGCATGGATTGATTGTGCTTGCCCAGATGAAACTACCCTGATATCCACAGTCACGCTCATAGATTCCAATATTGACCGGGAATTCGGCCGTGACCGTCAGCGTAACAGAAGCCGTATCTTCAAGCGTGAACTCGTACCAATCCCGTTCCGGGCGACGGTGACCTTGCGACAGATAGCTGTAGCCCCGCCCATAAACCGTCTGGCCAAGATTGACTTGTTGAAACGCTTGTGAAGTCGAACCACATCCCTTGTTGCAATCCACTCCCAATGCAACGGAATCCGGATTCTCGCGGCACTCGATTAAGTCCCACGGTTCGCTTATCACTTGACAGGAAGGAACTCTTCGCACATGAATTGTGTAAGGACCCTCGTTTTCATACACACTGTCCCGAAGCACCGGATAGTAATAGACACCTGCCGGCAGATTGCGGAAAACAAAAACCATTCCGCCCCATTCGCAATCTGTCCAAGTGTATTCTGATGTTCGTATCAGCGACTGACAGGGGCAGCCCGAAGCAAGTATGCGGTATGTTCCGTACGAGAAAGTCGATGAGTCACAATAGTCAATCAGAACATCTCCTGGAGAATCGAGTACAAATGCATGCCATGTTTCACCTGCTCCGTCGGTTAGAGAATCGCAGTCATGTGTTGCACAGGTATTATCGCCTGAGAAAGTGACGGGCAGTGTCGCAGGCGCAGCGGCGTTTTCGCAGTCGTCATTGGCTGGACGACTTGTGCAAGGCGGCCTTTCTTCAACCGTCAGCGACCACGCTCCACAGACATTTTCATAGGAGCCTTCAATATGGAGATAGTACGTTCCGGCAGCAAGAAATCGTGGCCGAATCAACGGGCGGGAATAGTACCATGAATTGTCATAGGGGCAACCGTAATCGGTTTCTGCAAGCATGGAGTCACTGCAGCAATCCCGGCTCAGGATAATTCGAGCATACCATGATTCTGCATCGCAAAGCCCGAACTGCCAGACTCCATCATGCGGAAGAGTAACCTGCACGAGCTGATCCTCAGTCATGACGGCAGGACAATCGTTATGGGCAAAACACGTATTGCCGGAAACTGTACCCGGAGCCGCAAGGTCAAAGTCAGGATTGCATTGGGAGGCAGCAATGACATCCAGTGTATAGGATTCCTCACCTATCATGGTGACATCTACGACAATATAGTACGTGACTTCCGCGGTGAGATTAAGCAGGATTCGCCGGGTTTCGTAGGCATACCCGCCGTCACAGGCGATCTCAGTTGAGCCCGGACAAGATCCTCCGGTGCGAATGCTTAAGCTTCCTCCGGAGATATTCCCTGACAAGGTGAACACGTGGGCGACGCTGTTGACTGCTTTATACTCGTAGAAAACATCGAGGTAAGCGCCGCCGTTCGAGCACGACGGCATGTAGCTATTGTGCATGGTTGCCATGCTGCCTTGATCTCTGTATGGCAACTCGGTGATGATGGTCGCGGGACAGTAATCACTGCCTTGGTCGAGTGTACCATGCTGAGTTCGGCTTGGAACAATTGGAGGACTCTGCGGCGGCGATTGACTGGGTATAATCCTGACCAAATCACCGTGCTCCTCGATGCGCCATGTTGTGCCCTTGTCTGGCACGTTCGGATCGGGGCCGATGGTAAGAGTGTTGCGCAGAGTCAGGCATAGGGTTGAAGGATCTCCGGCAACGGATCGCGGCTGACTGAGCGGTTGGGAGAATAAGGATGCAGGCGCGCTCGGAGACAATGCCTCAAGCGACGCGAGGCGAGGTGTGGCGACTGACTTCTGTTTTTCAGAGAGCACTGCATTTGTGCCAGTATATGCGATCAGTGCCGAGAACACAATGATTGTCAAACAAACATAGACGATTCTCATGGGAGCCTCTTGAATGGTAAATACTATACAGTATGTCGGAATAGCAATCCATGTGCCTTGTTTATAACATCTTAGAACAATAGGACGACTGTTGAATTTGGACCGCTATCGCTCTGATAATCTATGCTTTAGGAGCACTGAGTTTGTGACGGCTGCAATAGATCCTCACGTCTACAATACGTCTTCGTTTGCGTAGTGTGCAAATCCTGCGGGATTCAGACCCTTTTGAGAGCAAGTGCGCACAGATCAGACTCACTAAACCTGCTCAATCGTCTGGCGATACTCAGCCGCACCAATTTTTTTGATATAGCCCTCAATGAATGCGAATATCTGCGCAACAAAGCGAGGCTGAATTCCCTCGTACTAATCATGAACCTATTCATCTGCGAGCCATTATGAAATTGTTAATACTTGTTGAATTAGTCCTCTTGTGCGGTTTAGCTCAGGCACAGGATTCAACTGTGGTTGCCACGAGAATATCGAGCGCACCAGACATTGACGGTCGGCTGGAAGAGCAGGCTTGGCAGACAGGCAAACCGATCTCACGATTTACGCAGAGCGACCCTGTGGAGTTTGGTCATCCGACTCAACAAACTGAGGTAATTGTGCTCTTTGACAATGATGCCTTGTATGTCGGAGCACGGATGACGGACTCGGCTCCTGACTCAATCGTTGCAAGATTAG
>JAGVEU010000414.1 GCA_020057985.1 Calditrichota bacterium
ACAAGTGGCTCGTCGAAGGGCACATTTAAGTGAACAGGGCCGTTCGGAGAACAGGTAGCGGCTAACAAAGCATCGCTGGCGAGAGCTTGCACATTGTTGTAGTGCTCCACCTCCGGCTTGGGCAGCGGTACTTCGGAAAAAAAGCGTGCGAAATTGCCGTAAAGATTGGCCTGACAGATTGTCTGCATTGCGCCGGTGCCCTGAAGGTGTGATGGGCGGTCAGCGGTTAACACAATGAGCGGGGTGTAGGACTGAGCCGCCTCAATGATTGCCGGATAGTAGTTGGCGGTTGCCGTACCTGAAGTGCAGATCAGGATTGCAGGCAGATTGTCAGATTTCGAGAGTCCAAGCGCGAAATATCCTGCCGAGCGTTCATCAATCACAATGTAATGCTGCAATTCGGGCATGGAGACGGCTACGTGAGCAAGCGGGGTTGAGTGCGAACCTGGCGAAATCACTACACGTTTGCAGCCGCCTTGCACGAATGCGGAAAGCAAAACATGAGCTGTGAGCCAATTGAGATTAGGAATGTTCACGGGCTGATCTTGTGAGAATGTCCGTCATGAGCGATTGCTTGAGGGAACATTCCTGATATTCTTCTTCAGGAACGGAGTCCGCGACGATTCCTGCTCCGGCATAGACTCGCGCTTCGTTATTCCGAATGAGAGCTGAGCGAATAGCTACCGCGAACTCCGCCTCCTCTAAACTCACCCATCCAACCGCACCCGCATAAAGTCCTCGCGGAGTGGGCTCAAGTTTGCGAATCAGCTCACGCGCTGTGTTAATCGGGCTGCCGCAGGTGGCGGGAGTGGGGTGAAGAGTTTTCAGAATTGTGTCCAGTGATACCTTTGGACGCAGTGTTCCTTCCATGCTACTCAAAAGGTGCTGCACGGCTCCGAAGCGGCGAATCGCCGGAGCGGAATCCACCCGGATGTTATCACAGAGTTCGGTCATACATTGCGCAAGATGATCGGTGACTAAGTGCTGTTCCCTGCGCTCCTTTTTGCTCTCGATAAGTTCTGTGGCAAAACGCTGCTCATCTTCTGGAGTCTGCCCACGCGGCCTTGTTCCGGCCAAGCTGTCCACCTGCAAGTGATTTCCCTTAAGTCGAAAGAGCCGCTCGGGGCTGGCTCCAAGAAAAGCCGTTGATTCATTGAGGCCATGATAGAAGACATAAGAGTTCGGAGCCTCGTTGGCGAGATCCCGCATGATCCGCTCATGATTGAAAGAGAGGCTGGACTTGATGAGCAGACTCTGAGCGAGAACAGCCTTCTGCACCTGATTGCCGGCGATAGACTGCTGAATCTCAAGCACCGCCTTAGCCCATTTGTCCTCGGTGAAGTCTCTTTCAAGATGATAGATTGCAGTTTGTGGCTTCTCGCGGCGACGCCATCCACGTTTCAAATCCTTAGCTTCTTCGAGAAGTAGTTCCATTACCGTTTCCATTTCCTCATCGTCATCAACTGCGTCGAGGACAAGAAGCTCGACCTCGCCGTCACGCCAGCGTATCAAAGCCTCGGGCAGAACGAACCACGTCGGAGCGAAGCCTTTCCACTCCTGTTTTAGCGGCGATTGCGAATCGAAAGCCACTGCAGCGAAGCAGCGAAGCGGGACATCCTCGTCCGGATAGCATTCTACATTGGCAAGCGCCGCGCGACACATGTCGAGCGAATCCGTTGAATACAGCCACCCCAATCCAGCCCAGATCTCTTTGCCTTCCGGATCCTGCCATAAGAATGCCGGTTTGAAACAGTGCATCAAGGCCCACGGAGAGGGACACTTGAACCATTCCGTCACCGCGATGATTCTGTCGGGAGGCAACTTGGTTTCAAAAGGAATGATCTTGGACATCGGAAGTTGGCAAGTGGCTTTGGGGTGGTTTCTTAGTTTAACCAATTTCCTTCAGAGATTCAAGAGGGAGGAGGGAAGGATAAGGGATGAGGGATGAGGGATGAAATTGTTGTATGGATGCAATAGTGATGAATCATGATTATTTGTGATAAGGGAGGATATAGTTTCGGGCTTGATTTTGTGATAGAATTACAGTATGATTTAAGATTGAGGCCAAATCTGAAAAACACTATGCCACGCACGACCCGCTTCATTGCCTTCTATGACACCACTTTGCGTGACGGCGAGCAGACACCGAATGTGTCGTTTTCACCGGAGGCCAAGTTGAGGCTGGCGCGGCAGCTTGAAACACTTGGCATGGACGTGATCGAGGTCGGCTTTCCGGCGGCATCACAGCAGGAATTTGAAGCGGTTCAACGAGTGTCGGCTGAGACACGCGGTTGCCAAGTAGCGGCGTTGGCACGCGCGGTGAGTACAGATATTGAAACAACCGCGGCGGCGCTCTCACGAGCGGTCAGTCCACGGCTTTCGATTGTGGTGCCAATTTCTGACCGTCACCTCCGGCACTCGCTCAAGTGGGAGCGCAAGCAGGCGGAGGAGAAAATCTTCAGCAGTGTGGAGCAGGCGAAGCGACTTACCGGTGAAGTGGAGTTTATTGCAACCGATGCGACCCGGACGGAGTATGCGCACTGCCGTGCGGCGCTGTGGGCGGCAGCCTCAGCAGGAGCAGATGTGGTGGTGGTTGCTGACACCGTGGGTGTGGCTCTGCCTGATGAGTTTGGAGATTTGATATCCAGATTGATCGAGGACTTGACTCCCGAATTTCCTGATCTTATCATTGGCGCACACTATCACAATGATTTCGGAATGGCGGTGGCGAATTCGCTCTCTGCACTGCGGGCAGGTGCGGGTCAGGTGGAAGGAACCATCAATGGACTTGGCGAGCGAGCGGGGAATACAGCCCTTGAAGAGGTGGCCATGCTGCTTCGCTATCATGAAGAGAAGCTCGCACTTCTGTCGAACATTCAGACCGAGGAGATATTGGCCACTTCACAATTGGTCGTTGAATCCTCTGAGGTTCCCGTGCAACCGAACAAAGCGCTGGTCGGTCGCAATGCCTTTCTTCATGCGGCGGGAATGCACCAACAGGCCGTATTGAACGATCCGCTGACCTTTGAGCCGTTCGATCACCGGCTTGTGGGAGTGCACATGCAACTTGATGATCGAATCGTCTTCGGAAAATTTCTGGGGCGCAACGGACTGAAACACCTGCTCGAACACGATGGCATCAAACTCGATGATGCGCAGATTGATCCGCTCGTGCAACAGATCCGCCGTGCCATCGAGCAGAAGCAGACCATCTCGCGGCGGATGCTCCACGAGATGGCGAGAGACCTTACCATCCACTAACATTCTCTTGACACAACGAAAGGGATCGAATGCGCATTGAAACAGAAGATTTCGGCGAAGTCCGCGTCATCAGCCTGAACGGCAGACTGATGGGGGATCAAGCCGACCTCGCGGAATTTCTCGACACGGTCAAGGCGGCTCTTTACAACAACCGCAAGAAACTGGTGTTTGATTTCGAAGGCGTTGAGTGGATGAATAGCTCCGGCTTGGGAATGATCATCGCCGGCAATGGACTCGTGCGGGAAGTGGAGGGAGGACTGGTCCGACTTGCGAAGTTAAATGATTCCGTGAGCCGGCTTATCGGCATTAATAGATTGAATCTTGTGTTTGAGATTCATCTGACGGTTGATGCGGCGGTGAAGAGCTTGACTAAGTAGATAACGGACAAGGATGCCGTAGAGCCTATTTGGAATCCCTTATTGACTCAAACCCCCTTAATCCCCCTACTGAAGTAGGGGGAGATTAGACCTCTTTTCCTTCTACTGAAGTAGGGGGAGATTGATTGGTTCTTTCGATAAACTTATTTTCGTGCTTGCACTCTAATGGAGTGTGAACCTCATAAAACGGCATAACTTCATTGTTTATAAGGAGCTTAGGTATGTCTCGCAGTTTTTGGAAGACACAGCAAGCTGTGTCGCTACTTGTTGTCTTGCTTTGCAGCTTTCTCATAGTGAGTGGCTGCTCGAGTAAGAAACGAATCTCGCGTGTGGATGCTAACGAAACCATTGACCTGTCGGGTAACTGGAACGACACCGACAGTCGGCTCGTGGCAGAGGAAATGATCAGTGATGCATTGAGTCAGAATGGTCAATCGCGTCCGTGGCTGATGAATTTTGCCAAAGACAAGGGTAAGAATCCCGCAGTGATTGTGGGCTCGATTCGCAACAAGTCCGATGAACACATTGCCACCGGAACCTTTGTCGGCGATATCGAACGGGCGTTTGTCAACTCCGGCAATGTGCGCGTGGTGGCCAAGAAAGAGGAGCGCGAAGGAGTTCGGGAAGAACGACAGGATCAGCAGGCCAATGCATCAGTGGAGACAGTCAAGCAGTTCGGTCAGGAATTGGGAGCCGACTATATGCTGTTAGGCGAGATCAACAAGATTCTCGATCAGGAAGGCAATGAGAAGGTCGCGTTCTATCAGGTTGATCTAACCCTCACTGACTTGCAGAGCAACGAAAAAGTCTGGATTGGTCAGCATAAAATTAAGAAGTACATTGCACGGAAGTCGTACAAGCCATAAAGGAAGAAACGATGAACGATGAACGATGAACGATGAAGGCGATGCAGAAGACATCTCAGCAAACGTATCTTCCGGTTCTCCAATTGGTTGACCGCAGGACACGCTGGCCACGCATTCATCATTCATCGTTCATCGTTCATCGTTTCTTTCTTGTCCTTCTCCTTTTCCTCTTTGGCTGCGCCGGGCCGCGCACGCAGCTCATGCAGCAAGTGCGAAGCGAACTGGCTGCCTCGCAGAATGAAAAGGCTTATGCTACTTATAAGACAAAGGTTAAAGATACTCAGCGGGTTGATGAACTCTTGAATCTTGGTTTGTTGGCCTTTGAGGCGGGCGACTATGCCACGGCGCAGACAGCGCTTGCGGAAGCAGATCGGCTCGCTGAAGAGCGACTGACCAAGAGCACCTCGCGTGAAGCGGCGGGAATCGTAGTCTCTGACCGAGTGCGTGCCTATCAGGGAACTGTGTTTGATAAGGCCATGTTGCACTACTATCGAGCATTGGCTTTTGTGGCACATGGAAGCATGTCATCCGCAGTGGTGGAAGGCCGGCGGATTGCCACTTATCTGGAGGTGAATGCCAGAGAAAGCAAGCATACGTACAAGGATGATGCTTTTCTGCAATGGTTCAATGGCTCGCTGTACGAAAGCTATGGTCAGGACAACGATGCCTGGATTTCGTACAGGAGGGCACGGGAATTGTACAAGACCTATTATGGCTTATCCGAGCCGTCCTTTTTATGTCCGGTTACTCTCGGCGCAGCACGGATGGTCGGAGATCAGGAGTCTGAGCAGGAACTGAAGGAGAGTTGCCCTGATGCTGTGGCCAAGTTCAATACAGGGTATGGCCGGATGATTGTGCTATGCGAGACGGGTCTTGCCCCGCCGATTCTCGAAGCGAATATTGTCTTGCCGATCTTCAAGAATGACCCCGGCAATTTTGCCGACGATGCAGCACGTGAGCAATATGCCTGGGATGTTTCACACCGATATGGACCGGGTTATCAGTATGACACTCGCGAATTGAATTATGTCCTGCGCGTTGCCATGCCGTACTATTCGAGTGATTATTTCGGGTCGGAAGTGAGAGGCGTAGAGATTCGCGGTGACAGCGCTCTGCCCGAAACCGCCACTGCGGAACTTGTTCAAGATGTTGGCGCGATTCTGCGGCAGGATTTGACCGATCGCTATCCGGCGATTCTTGTGCGAGCCATCACTCGAGCCCTTATCAAGTATGCTGCCAAAGAGGCTGCGGAGGAGATTGGAAAGCGGAATAGCAGCGCCCTCGGAACGATCATGGGCGCGGTTATCAATGCTGCGGGAGTGGCCTCAGAGGCTGCCGATACTCGCTCGTGGGAGACTCTGCCGGACAAGATTTTTGTAGCGGATTTTCAAGTTCCGCCCGGCACTCATCACCTTCGGGCAGTGTTTCAGGATGACATCGGCGGAGCGCTCTTTCGACATGATTTTCCAGCGGTGGAAGTAAAGAAGGGGGAGGTTGTG
>JAGVEU010000406.1 GCA_020057985.1 Calditrichota bacterium
CTGGATGTCGCGCTACACGAAAAACACTCCGGAGCTGTTGTGACCCGTGAAATTGCGGATCGCCAACGAGTTCCTCGCGTGTTCTTGACAAAAATTGTTGCCCAACTCGCAAATCATGGTATGCTGCACACTCAGCGCGGCAAGGGCGGAGGTGTGTCGCTCGGGCGCAAGCCTGAGGACATTAACCTGCTCGAAGTCATCGAGGCCTTTGAAGGCAGCCTAATGTTCAATCAGTGCTCTTCCGACGAGAGTTGCTGCTCGAAGTCGCACGGGTGCACGGTGCGTGATCTGTGGACAGATGCCGAAACGAATCTGAGAGGCTTCTTCAGATCGCGAACCCTCGTAAATCTTCTTGCCCGCGCGGATACGCGACCGATGCGCATTGAGACGGCTTACTCTGGTGCGCCGTTGTCAGGAATACAGTCTTAGTCCGTGTTCCGAGCCAGCATTGATCTCAATGGAGCGTACGCTTGAACCAGCTTGAAATTCAGAATCTCCACGTTGCTGTCGAAGGCAAGGAGATTCTAAAGGGTCTAAACCTCATCGTTCCCGTGGGCGAGGTTCATGCGATCATGGGACCCAATGGGAGCGGGAAATCCACTCTGGCCTCGACCATTCTGGGTCATCCCAAGTATGAGGTTACAGCAGGTGATATTCTCTGGAAAGGGGAGAGCCTGCTCGACATGGATACGGATGTGCGTGCAAAGAAGGGCATTTTCCTTGCCTTTCAGTATCCACAGGAAATCTATGGAGTGTCAGTCACCAACTTCCTGCGCATGGCCATGACCGAGCGCTTTGGCAAGACTCCTTCGTTTGCCGAGTTCAGCAAGGAACTCAAGGTGTGGCTCGAGTTGCTCGAAATCACGCCGGAGTTTGCCAAGCGCTATTTGAATGAGGGTTTTTCCGGCGGCGAGAAGAAGCGCAATGAGATTCTGCAAATGGGGATGTTGAAGCCTGAGATGGCAATCATGGACGAGACCGACTCCGGGCTTGATATTGATGCGCTGAAGATTGTGGCGCGCGGAGTGAACATGTTGCGCGGTAAAGAGTACGGTTCGCTTGTGATCACGCACTACCAGCGACTTCTCGATTACATTATCCCGGACTATGTGCATATCCTTATGGACGGCCGGATTGTCAAGACCGGCGATAAGATGCTAGCCTTGACGCTCGAAGAGCAAGGGTATGACTGGGTCAGAGAAGAAGCACAGATCTAAATCAGAATACATACGCTGTTGTTCAACAGGGATTCAGCCATGAAGGAGTTTTTTAAATGAAACCGAACGTTGGAGGCATAGACCTGTATCTTCGGGTTGTCGTTTTGGTCGTGGTGGCGGCCATGGGAATCTATTATAAAAGCTGGTGGGGACTGCTGGCGATCCTGCCAGCGATCTCCGTGGCCACACGTTTTTGTCCGCTCTGGACGGTACTCAAATTCACTACCGTAAAGTTGAAGAAGGAAACCGCCATTCCATAGAAGGCACACACTGGGGCTTCAATACGGACGATCTCATCGCGCGCATTCAGCAGGAACTCGGCCTTTCGGTTTCCATACGCGATGGACGTCCGTTTCTCGATTTGAGCGATGTGGGTGATGTGAAATGGCCGCGCAAGTTAGTTCCCGAGACCTGTGTAGCCGTTGATCCTTATGCGGATGATCCCGAGCGAAGATGGGTGTTTCCGCGATACGAGATCCTGATTGCCAATCTGGATTATATCGGCTTCAATGCGATTGCAGTCGGCCATCCGGCAAGAGACCAAAAAGACGAGCGATTGTTGCGTGTTGCAGCCGATTTTGCAGGAAAATTCAGCCCCTTCAAGACCGCTGTGGTTATCTCCAAGTGCCGGTTGTGGATTGGTCCTGATACGCTCTGGCGGCATGTTGCGGCGGCAGTGGGCACTCCGCAACTCGTAGTAGTACCGCGAGGCGTGGCCGACCAGCCCATCTACTCAGACACGACCGTAGTTGTGGCAAAGGGAAAGAGAACGGAGAGCGAAGCATTGGGTCCATTGAGTGTTGCCGAAGTGGCAGAAGCGGTGGCGGGAATCATCAACGCGCGGCTGAGGGTTTCGCAGAGCGTGCGGCGATAAGGTCTCTATGGTGCCGAAATGAATCAGCCCGCGATCACGATTGCATTGCCAATCTATAATAGCTCACGCTATCTTGCACAATGCCTGCGATGCATACTGACACAGACATTTCGCGAATTCGAAGTGATTGTAGTGCTCGACGGTTGCACAGATGATTCGGAGAGCATATTGGAGTTTCACAAAGACAGCCGCTTTGTTATCGTGCGCAAGGAAGTAAATGAAGGACTCGTTCGCGCTCTAAATGAGATACATCTGCGGGCGGCGGGTAAGTACGTGGCACGGTTTGACCAGGACGATCTTTATCACCCGGAACGGTTGGAGCGACAGGTGCAGTATCTCGAGTCGCATCGGGAAGTGGACGTATTGGGAACGCGATTCGATTACATTGACGCGGGGGGAAATTACCTGGGCAAGGCAAAGGCCTTTCCATTGGATCACCGCCGTATCAAACGCGATTTTCAGAGATATACGGCAATCGGCGGCCCGACGTGCATGTACCGTCTGGACCGGATTAAAGCGGTCGGCGACTACGACGAACGCTTCTATTATCTCGAAGACGTTTCACTGTGGTTTGCATGTCTGGCGGCGGGATACCGGTTTGCGAATTTGCCTGATGTATTAGTGCACTACCGTGTGCATGAAACGCAGACATCCCGGATGTATGGCGAAAAGCAGCTGCCGCAATTGCGTGATGCGTATGCGCTATATGGCCCGCGAATCTGGGGCAATCGAGCGAGGCCGTTCGAAGCGAAAGAACCTCGTCTGCAACGGCTGATTCGCAAGGTTGAGGATCTGGTACTTCCATAATTCCGTGGTGTCTGCGATGATTCCATGTGCAATGCAGCGATGGTGATTACGGTAGTAACGGCTGCGAGTCGCGGGCTCGCTGAAATGCAGCGACTTTGCCAACAATTCGATAGGCAGACATTTCAGAACTTTGAGCATATTGTCGTGTATGACGGTCCGCCGCCATCTGATGTTCAAGTTTTCTTTTCGAAGCAGGGGGACGGACGAGTCCGGTTCGATTGGCTTTCTGCGCGCGAAGGACGATACGGCACAGCGCCGCGCAATCGCGGGATCGAGTTGTCGAAGGGGCAATGGATTGTGTTTGCCGACGACGATGATCTCTATCATCCGGATTATCTGGCGGCTTTTCGTGACCTGAATCTCGCCGATAATGAGCTGGGTGTCGTACGAATGAACAACTACGGAACCGTGGTGCCGCGTCATGCCATGAAGGAGTTTCCACGCCATGCCCATGTTGGAACACCATGCTGTGCGTTTCACGGCGAGACACTGCGCAAGTCTGATGACCTGCGTTGGACCTACGATGGTGGCTACGATCACGACTTTCAATTCGTGACGGAATATGTCAGAAAGACGCAACCGCGAATTCGATTGAATCCTCGCGTGTTGGTAAAGGCGGGAAACAGCTCACTCTTCGATGCGAGTAAATTGAGCGGAAAACGCCTGAAAGACTATCTGAATTGGCATGAGCCAAACGCATGGATGGAGTACTTTAGCCCGGCGAAAAGCGATTGCTGGCTTCATCGCAAGATGAATTCACTTGGCAAGCTGTTTGTCAGCTATGGACGGTAGAGTTTGAGAATGTAACCGAATGTTCTGGAGAGAGTATGCCTGCAAATAATGAATTCTCGTTAGACCTTGACAACTACGAGCGTTACGGCTTTCACATGCCGGAAACGTCTCTCATCAAGATCCCCAAGGGCCTATCGCGCGCAGTTGTTGAGCAAATTTCCGAGTACAAGAAAGAACCGGAATGGATGCGGAAGATCCGTCTCAAGGGTCTCGAGTACTTCTATCGCAAGCCGTTGCCGAATAACTGGGGTCCTGATTTGACCACCATTGATTTCGAGAATATCCACTATTACATCAAGCCGTCGGACAAGGTCACCAACGACTGGAATGCGGTTCCTGCGGAAATTCGAGAGACCTATGACAAGCTGGGCATCCCTGAAGCCGAGAAGAAGTTTCTGGCGGGTGTCGGTGCGCAGTACGAATCGGAGGTTGTCTATCACTCATTGCAAGAGCAGTGGTCAAAACTCGGTGTCATTTTCCTTGATACCGACTCTGCGCTGAGGGAGTTTCCTGACCTCTTCAAGGAATACTTTGGAACCTTGATTCCGCCGGGAGATAATAAACTCGCCGCGCTGAACACGGCAGTCTGGTCGGGCGGAAGTTTCATTTACGTGCCGAAGGGTGTGCATGTCACTATTCCTCTGCAAGCCTACTTCCGCATCAATGCGGAGAACGCCGGACAGTTTGAACGGACATTGATTATTGCTGATGAAGGTTCCAATATCCACTATGTCGAAGGCTGCACGGCTCCGGTCTACTCATCCGATTCGCTGCATTCGGCAGTGGTGGAAATCTTTGTTAAGAAGGATGCGCGCGTTCGCTATACCACGATCCAGAATTGGTCGAAGAACGTCTATAATCTGGTTACCAAACGTTCACGCGCCGATGAGAATGCCACGATGGAGTGGGTGGACTGCAACCTTGGTTCCAAGATCACAATGAAATATCCGTCCGTTTATCTCATGGGTCGCCGGGCGCGAGCGGATATTCTCTCCGTTGCCTATGCTGGCCCTGGAATGCACACGGAAGCCGGAGCAAAGGCTATTCATAACGCTTCTGAGACAACATCGGTGATCGTCTCCAAGTCCATTTCCCGCGGTGGTGGGCGTACGTCCTATCGAGGATTGATTGAGGTTGCGAAGGGCGCAGAGAACTGTAAATCCAATGTGAGTTGCGATGCACTCCTGCTCGACGATCACAGCCGCAGCGATACCTATCCGTACATGAATATCATGGATGACCGGGTTGAACTCGGACATGAAGCGACGGTCTCTAAAATCGGTGACGAGCAGATTTTTTATCTGATGAGTCGCGGAATATCCGAGAGCGAGGCTCGCACTTTGATTGTTCGCGGATTCATCGAGCCGGTGGTCAAGGAATTGCCGATGGAATATGCTCTCGAAATGAACCGTCTCATTCAACTTCAGATGGAAGGTTCTGTTGGCTGAGAAATCGCACATGATGAACGCACTTGTTCCGAACTACATAGAAGCGATAAGCCGTCAGGAAAAAGAACCGTGTGCGACTCTTGAGGAGCGCATTCATGCTCTTGAATTGGCTCGCAAGGCAAGCGTGCCATCTGTTCTCGAAGAGGATTGGCGCAAGACAGATCCCAACGGATTTCCCTGGGATCAGATTGAGTCCGTGGATTCGGATCAGACTTCGCGCCAGATTCAATTGAAGTCGTTCGAGGGCATACAGACGCTTGAGCCGCAGGGAAAAGACGCCGGTCTTGTGCATGACATGCTGATGATTTCCGGCGATGACTACGACGCGAAATTCCTTTACTACCACAAGGCTCTGAGCCGTGATGCAGCGTGCTTGCGAGTGCCAAAGAATTTCTCAGGTTCACCGGCAGAACTTATTCAGAATGCTTCCGGTCCGGGTCTCGCGTCATTCACTACCATAATAGTTGTGGAAAGTGGCTCAGAAGCTACGCTGTATGATCGTTGGGAATCCTTCGACGTCAGTCCCGTGGTTGTGGGGCGCACAGTGATTCGTGTGGCGGATGGAGCGAAGCTAACCTACATTCAAGAGGACAGTTTCAGCAAGACAGCTTCGATTTATCGCCGGGCCCGAATTCAGTTAGCGAGAGATTCGACCTTGAACTGGATTTCGATGACATCCGGCGCTGCGTGGCATGTGGCGCGGCTTGAAGTGGACATGCAAGAATCAGGCTCAGAAGCGCATCTGTATGGACTCTATGCCGGCGCTGGAGATTCACTGGCCGATCATCGCACTCTCCAGTATCATGCTGCGCCGCGAACGGTCTCTAATCTGTTATTCAAAGCTTTGCTCGCCGGTCGTGCGCGCTCGGTTTATCAGGGGTTGATCGAGGTACCCAAAGAGGCGCAGAAAACAGATGCTTATCAGAAGTGCAGAAATCTATTGCTTGACCACGGTACTCATGCGGATGCAATTCCCAAATTGGAAATCATTGCCGACGATGTTCGGTGCAGCCATGGGGCTTCGATGGGGACCGTGAATGCCGATCAACTTTTCTATCTGCAGAGTCGGGGTCTGACCAAGCGGCAGGCGATCAGCGCAATTGCTACCGGCTTTGCCGAGGAAGTCATTCGACAGCTACCCATTGAATCTGTTCAGGAACGCTGGCGCGATGTTGTCCGCAATACGATCTTGAGTTCAGTCGGTTAACATCTGGCGGTAGAAAATTAACACACCTATTACAAGCACATTAAGTACACAATAATGAGTACTCAAACTGGGAACGATGTTCAATTTATCCGAATCTGCGACATCAAAGACGTCTCTGCGGAAAAAGGAAAATCATTCAGAATCGGCAAGCTCTTTCTGGCGGTCTTTCACAGCGACGGCAAGTTCTTTGCGACCAGTGACATCTGTACGCATGAGCATGAACTGCTTTCCGAAGGCTGGCTCGAAGGAACACATATGGAATACCTTCCCCGGGTCGACAAGTACCCCCCCCTGCCCCCCTCAGGAGAGGCTTGTGGCTTCCATGCACCCGATGATCCAGTGGGCTGGCTCGTAGGACCAACGGTGGAATGCCCGCGCCACGGGGCAACATTCGATCTAAGAACCGGCGAGGCAAAAACACTTCCGGCGAGTGAACCCATCGAAGTATTTGCGATCGAAATTAAGGGAAGTGATGTGATGGTGGGAATTCCAGTCCAATATCTGGATACTGCCGGATCACACTGAAAACCATGAAAACCATCACTGAAATCCGTAAAGATTTTCCGATCCTGAACATGAAGGTGAATGGGAAGTCACTTGTCTATCTTGACAATGCGGCCAGCTCACAGAAACCCGTACAGGCGCTTGACGCTTTCTGCCGCTTCTGCGAATCCCGCTATGCTAACGTGCATCGCGGCGTGCATACCCTCGGTGAACACGCGACAACAGACTATGAAGCAGCGCGAACCAAAGTCGCTGAGTTCGTCAATGCTCCATCATCGAAGGGAATTATCTTCACGCGCGGAACAACCGAATCCATTAATCTCGTGGCGTATGCTTTTGGCCGCAGATTTGTGAAACACGGACAAGCGATTTTGCTGACTCCGATGGAGCATCATGCGAACCTCGTCCCGTGGCAATTGATGGCGAAGTCAGTAGGTGCGGAGCTGCGCTTCTGGCCGATGAAACCCGATGGCACGCTCGACATGGAAGCTGGAAAAAAACTGCTTGATTCATCGGTTGCATTGGTTGCCATAACACACGTGTCAAATGTGCTCGGAACGATAAACCCGGTTCGCGAAATTGCACTTATGGCGCATCAAGTCGGAGCAAAAGTGTTAGTTGACGGCGCCCAAGCGGTTCCGCACATGCCCGTGGACTTGACGGAGATTGACGCGGATTTCTATGCGTTCTCCGGACATAAAATGTTAGGGCCTACGGGAATCGGCGTGCTCTGGGGACGCTTGGATGTGCTTGAGGACATGGAACCGTTTCTTACCGGCGGAGAGATGATTAAGGAGGTCTATCTCGATCATGCAACGTGGAATGATCTGCCCTATAAATTCGAAGCGGGAACGCCGCCAATCTCTGAGGCGATCACCTTAAGTGCGGCAATCAGCTATCTCAATGATGTGGGTATGGAATGGGTCTATAGCCATACGCGTGCGCTGACGTCGAAAGCTTATGAACTGCTTTCGCAGGAACCGGGAGTTACGGTTTATGGACCGGCGGTTGATCGCGGCCCGGTCGTGGCTTTCAATGTTGCGGGAATTCATCCGCACGATTTAGCTGCGCTGCTCGATCAAGAGGGAGTTGCAATTCGAGCCGGACATCACTGCGCACAACCACTCATGCGATGGCTTGAGGTGCAAGCGACGGCGCGGGCGAGTTTCTATCTCTATAATACTATGGAAGAGATTGACGTCATGATGGACGCGATTCGTATGGCCAAAAAGGTACTCCGTGTCGCATGACCTCTACGGTGAAATCCTGCTCGATCATTATCGTCTGCCACGCAATCATGGCCGGCTTGAGAATCCAACGATCACCGTCGAGGGAACGAATCCGCTCTGCGGCGACGAACTCACTCTTGATCTCGAATTTACCGGAGATCATTTAACCAATATCTCGTTCTCAGGACGCGGTTGCGCGATTTCAGTGGCAGCCACTTCGATGCTGACGGAACTGCTGAAGGGAAAGACGATACACGAGATTGAAGAATGGACCGGCAACTTCCGCACGTTTATTCGCGAAGGCAAAGCTCCTGACGGCGTGGACATGGGAGACATTCAGTCGCTGGCCGGTGTGGCCCAATTGCCGGTTCGCGTCAAGTGCGCGACTTTACCGTGGACAACGCTTGAACAAGGTCTTGTGAGATACAAAGGGACGTAGCTGAGCGCGCAGATAAGCAATGGAGTTTTCGCTGCATTCATTGAGTGTGGCTTTTTTGTTTCAGCAGCGTCTTGCGGGCGTACTGCTGTGCGTTCCTACGAGGCCGTATTTGACTGTTTCGCAAAAGTATTCCGGCATTTCAATTCTGGAGAGGAGAGTATTAACTATGTAGTGATAGCAGGGCATCCATGTTTCCATTGATTCGGTAGTGCGCAAAGAGGGCGATGGAGAGGTGGACCATCTCAAACGATTTAGACACAATCACCGTTCGTCGCCGGAATCGTCCCAACCCATGGCGTTGGAGGCCATTGTTGCGTTCAATGGCAGCGGTCTCGCGCTTGGTGATGCAGTGTTTTTTAGAAGGGATCACCGCGCCGTAAGCCTCCCAATGATCGGTGCAATACACATCTGTCTTCCAGTGCCGCAGGCGGTCCATTCGCCGTTGGAAGGTAGCGTGATCACGACCCCCGCATTCCCAATCAATGAGTCGCCCTGAATCACGACAAAAAGCTTTCCAGACCCACAGCTTGTTGCTTTTTTTTCAAGAAAATGCCACATCTCGTCCAGTTCAACGATGACAGCCTCCCCTGGCGTCGGCTTTGGGCAATGTGCTTGGGCGTGATGGCGAATCCACTTCAAGACAGCGGGCGGGGAGACGCCGATCAACTTGGCAATGGCGTTCATGGAGAGACCATGCAGATAGAGAGCGACGGCCAGAAGCTTAACCGAAAGCGGTTTTCCAGGCCGATCCGAACGGGTGAACTGGTAAGAGCAGGCTTTACAATGACGCTTGGAGACTCCGCGAACCGAACCATTGCTGACCGTTTCTTCGCGGCCACAACGAGGACAAGAATACATCTAAACCTCCGTACTGTTTGGCGATAGGACA
>JAGVEU010000456.1 GCA_020057985.1 Calditrichota bacterium
ATTTCTGCGCATCGCTGACCGAGACCTCATAGGTCACCGATGCCGTACTACCGTAGTGAATCAGCGGCGCAAGCAGCGAGGCGAGATTCACAGCGCCTTTGCCAAGCGACCAGTGCAGATCAGCCTTGCCATCATTATCTGAACAATGCAAGTGGCAGATACGATCCCGAAAGACTTCCGACCAGAGCGCCGGAGTAATCTTGCCAAAGCAAGTGGCATGGCCGGTGTCGAGACACATTCCCAAGCCGGGGCTGGGAAAGCGCTCGAAGATAGTCGTAAACAACGTGAGATCCTGCTCGTATGTATTCTCCATCGCCAGTCTGACTTCGAGATCAGTCGCCTGCGCGAGAAGCTGATCAAGACTCAGTGAAAAGCTGTCCAGCCATCGCTCTCGGGTCTTGGGATTATACTGTGGGATGAACCCCGTATGAAACACCATGATCGGCGAACGGAACGCACGGGCGATCTCCATTCCGGCAAGCAAGGCCTCAACGGAGTACCGGCGGATATGCTCATCGAGCGCACCCAGATTTAAATTGTGAAATGGGCCATGCAAGGTTACATCCGCACCGGTATCCACAATCAGATCAGCCACTGAGAAAATCTCTTCCCAGAGGATCTTCGGCCATATAACTTCTGTGGAATCGAGTAGAATCTCGATCCCTAAGCCCTGCTCGCAAAGTATTGGCATAGCCCCTGCAACTTCCGAGAGAGGACAGTAGACGTGACGGCTTCCAAACATGGGAATCGCTATGACTCCGTAACCAAGGAGACAATCAGTTCGTCATTGTCTACAATGCGGCCAACACTGCTGTGGATTCTCTCAATGGTACCATTGCGAGGAGCACGGAGCGCATGTTCCATCTTCATGGCCTCTACGACAACGACAGGCTGTCCCTCTTGCACAACATCACCCTCGCTGAAAAACAGTTTGAGTAGATTGCCGGGCATCGGAGCACGGATCTCATTCTCTGACCCGCTTGCTCCCTCCGCGTCACCGTGTTCCGTAGATGGAACCATGAAGTCATAGACCCTTCCGGCAAGCCAGACAAAGATATGGTCTTTCTGTCGAACCACGCGCGCCGGAAACTGACCATGCGGAGTTGTGAGCAGCAGCTTTCCGGTATCCATCTCCTCGAACGATAAAAGATGCTCGCGCGAGTCTACTTTCAGAATTACCTGCTGAGACTTCTGATCCAGTGAAAAGGAAATTCTATTGCCTGCAAAGATCACTTCCCGGGTCATTTTGCGGCTCCATTTGCAATTTGCCACGCACCGATTGTTTGCCATGGAGATGAGATGCCGGAATGAACTTGCGTACCCTTAGCTGTTGCAGATGAAGGAGCACGCGTTGAAGCAAACAGTGCGGCACTTAGCTCGTCAGCATTCGGCTGCGAGGGCTTCCAATCGGGAAAATGCTTGTCGAGAAAATGAGTGCTCAAGTTTCCCGCGCGATATTCCTTGTGCAAGAGTATATCGCGCAACATTTCGATGGGCGAAGCCACTCCAAGCAGAACATATTGGTTGAGTGCGACGAGCATTTTTTCAATGGCGCGTTCTCTATTCTCAGCCGTCGCGATCACTTTGGATAGAATCGGATCATAGAAGACTGATACTTCAGAACCCTCACGAATGCCGGAATCCACTCGAACACCCGGAATATGCGGCTCCTCCAACACAAGAATCTTGCCTGAAGAAGGCAGGAAGTTGTTGCCGGGATCTTCGGCATAGATTCGACATTCCATTGAGTGACCACGGGAGTGAATCTCGTTCTGCTTTTTCGGAAGTGGCTCACCGGAGGCCACACTCAGCTGCCAAAGGACAAGATCCTCGCCGGTCACTGACTCCGTTACTGGATGCTCAACCTGCAAACGGGTATTCACTTCGAGAAAATAGAATTTGTCGCCATCCAATAGGAATTCAACTGTACCGGCATTCACATATCCCGCCGCCATGACAATCTTTACAGCCGCCTCGCCCATGCGCGATCTGAGTTCAGGAGTCAGCGCGACAGAGGGCGTCTCCTCAATGATTTTCTGGTGCCGTCTTTGAATGGAGCATTCGCGTTCGCCAAGATGAACTGCATTGCCATGCTCATCGCAGAAGATCTGGAATTCGATGTGGCGAGGATCTGGAATATATTTCTCCAAATAGACCGTCGAATCTCCGAAGGCAGATCCGGCTTCGCGCATGGCAGAATCCAGTGAATCTTACATGTCAAACTCGCGTTCAACCACACGCATTCCTTTGCCTCCCCCTCCGGCTGCCGCCTTAATCAAGACCGGATATCCGATTCTGTCCGCCTCACGGGTGAAAGTTGAGACATCCGGTGAACTTGCCATGAGTCCCGGTGTAACTGGAACCCCGATTGAGATGGCCAGTTTTCGAGATTCGATCTTGTTTCCGAGGAGGTGCATCGCCTGAGCCGATGGGCCAACGAAGATAAGTCCGGCGTCTTTCACGGCCTCTGCGAATTTCGGATTCTCCGCAAGAAAGCCATAGCCCGGATGAATCGCCTCAGCCCCCGTGAATTTCGCGGCTTCAATGATTCGTGGAATATTGAGATAACTTTCGCCGGGAGGCGGAGCGCCAATGTGAACTGCGAAGTCCGCCTTTTCCACATGCAGGGCATGGCGATCCACGTCGCTGTACACGGCAACAGTCTTTATTCCAAGTTCGCACGCCGTTCGCATAACGCGGACGGCAATTTCGCCACGATTGGCGACGAGAAGTTTCTTAATCATAACGTGTGGTCAGGAAGACCAAACAGGTTTGCGTTTTTCAAGAAAGGCCGACATCCCCTCTTGTCCCTCGACGGAAATCCGTTGCGTGGCAATAATACTTGCGGTGAACTTCTTGGCATCCGCAAGGGATTTCTGAGGAACTTCATTCAGGAGTTGTTTTGTAACCGATTGTGCGTTCGGGCCGCAAGTGAGCAGAGTTCGCACATATTCATCAACAGCAGAATCGAGAGCCTCGGAGGGTACAACTCGATTCGCTAATCCGATTTCAAAGGCACGCGCTGCAGCAATTGTCATCCCGGTTAGAAAAACTTCGCGTGCGCGACCTTCTCCAATCTTGCGGATGACAAAGGGGGAAATCGTGGCCGGAACTAATCCGATTTTCACTTCGCTAAAAGAGAGAGTTGCATCCTCGGACATGAGCGCGAAGTCACAGCAGGCAACAAGCCCCGCGCCACCGCCGAAGGCACCCCCTTGGACTCGTGCGATCGTCGGGTGCGGAAACTTATAAAGCGCTTCAAACATCTCAAAAAGTCGAATTGAATCCACGTAGTTGGCATCGTAGCCTGCATCTTTGAGACCGCCCATCCAGTGGAAATCCGCACCGGCACAGAACATGGAACCTTCTGCAGCCAGTACAAGTATGCGCGTGGCTTGGTTCGCAGCAAGATCCTTCAGGCACGCGCTCAGCTCGGAGATCAGTTGCGCGTCGAAGGCATTGCGAACAGCAGGGCGAGATAATGTAACGCGCACGACTCCGTCGGAACATGAGACCTTCAGATAAAAGTAACTCATGCACCGTCCTCACGCTTGGCTATTTGGAGAAGCGTGCTCTGTAGTCGCTCTGGATTATCACTGCCGATGAGGTACTTAGTCTTTGCGACTGAAATTCGCAGCCCACGACCAAGGCGAGCATTGTAAACCCATGTTCTTCCGATGAAGTGAATACCTATGCCATACCAAAACGGGATGCGCACGATCTCACCAACGCGAGCTGAGGAAATTGGAATTCGCTTTCGCCAGATCGGAAATCCGAATCTGAGTTCCTTCGGGGTAACTACCACAGTGAAGCGGCTGAAACTCCAAAGAACAATAACTGCCAGTATCACTGCCAGTATGAACCCTCCGACAGCACCGTTATTAATCTCTCCTGTGCGAGTCATCAGATGCGTACCGATAATACCGAAAGCCAGAATGAAGGCAATCAGCATGGAGAAGAAGAGAAGTGATGATTGCCGTTCTTCGTGGATGGGTTTCTCAAGTGTGGTACTGTGCATGTCCATGCTCTACATTCGATATACGCCTGGGTGGAAATCGGGCACAGGCTGATTGGAAGCTGCCGCGATTCCAAGGGCAAGCGCGTTGCGCGTATCCACCGGATCGAGAATTCCGTCGTCCCAAATATTGGCCGTCGAGAAATAGGGACTGCCCTCGCGCTCGTACTTCGCAAGCACAGGCTTTCGGATCGCTTCGATTTCCTCGGACGTGAGTTTCTTTCCCTGTGCGGCCATTTGCTCTTCCTTAACTTGAACAAGCACACCGGCTGCCTGCTCGCCACCCATCACACTGATGCGGGAATTGGGCCACATCCAGAGGAATCGCGGAAAGTAACCTCGACCACACATGGCATAATTGCCCGCTCCAAAGGAGCCGCCGACGATGACCGTGTATTTCGGAACCTGCGCATTAGCAACCGCATGAACCATTTTGGCGCCATCGGAGGCAATCGCACCATGCTCGTATTGCTTGCCGACAATGAAGCCGGTAATGTTCTGCAGGAAAATCAGCGGGATTTTGCGCGTGGCGCACAACTCAACAAAGTGAGCTCCTTTTTTCGAAGACTCGCTAAAGAGTACTCCATTATTGGCCACAAAACCGACCAGATAGCCGTGGATTCTGGCAAAGCCGCAGACCAGCGATGTGCCGTAGCGAGTCTTGAATTCCTGAAACCGCGAGCCGTCTACCATTCGGGCAATGACCTCGTGGATATCATACTGCTTGCGGATATCCGCTGGAATAACTCCATAGATCTCTTTCGGATCATAGGCTGGGTCTTCCGGAGTTTCGCGGTCAAACTCATGCCGCGGTGGTTTACCAAGAGTCTCCACGATGGCACGGGCAATTGAGAGGGCATGTTCGTCATCGTTGGCAAAATGGTCGGCCACTCCGGAGATGCGAGTGTGCACATCGGCTCCGCCCAGCTCTTCGGCGGTGACTTCAACTCCCGTTGCGGCCTTAACAAGCGGCGGCCCGCCAATGAAGATGGTTCCTGTGCCCTTGACAATTACTGCCTCGTCAGACATTGCGGGCACGTAGGCCCCCCCGGCAGTGCATGATCCCATGACAATGGCGATTTGTGGAATCCGCTCACCACTCAGAATCGCCTGATTGTAAAAGATGCGACCAAAGTGATTCTTATCCGGAAAGGTTCCCGCCTGTTCTGGTAAGTAGATTCCGCCGCTATCCACCAAATATATGCACGGGAGGTGATTTTGTAAGGCAATCTCCTGTGCCCGAAGGTGTTTCTTAATGGTACTCGGAAAGTACGTTCCCCCTTTGATGGTGGCGTCATTGGCGACAACCATCACCTCCCGGCCATGCACAAGTCCGATTCCAGTGACCATTCCGGCGGAAGGCGCCTCTCCATCATACATTCCATGCGCCGCCAATGCCGATAACTCCAGGAAAGGCGTGTCAGGATCAAAGAGCTTCTCAAGTCGTTGGCGTACCGGGAGTTTCCCGCGCGCAATGTGCCGTTCAATATGCTGTTTGGGACCCGCAGCCGGGTAAAGAGCGGAGAGGTTTCCGCGAAGTTCTTCGACAAGCCTGGTCATCGAGGCGAAGTTGGCCTGATAGTCAGGGTCTGAGGTGCGGATATTGGATTTGATCTTGTTCAAGTGTCAATATTCCTTGACAGTCTGGAGTTGCGTTTTAGCTGGAAAAACACGAAATTATGGCAATCGTAACAATCGAACTTTCTTCGACGGAGTGACGGAATGCCCGCTAAACACTGGAAAATAAGAGCCATCGGTCAGAAAGCGCTTTGGAATCTCCCCGGCGGTGTGTGGCTCAATACTTGGGCTTCGTTGCTCAGAGGTGGCCATCGCCCTGAACACGAGTTTCCGGAGAAACATGCCGGGAATTTCTTTCGACATCTTCACGCCTTGCAAGGATGTGGTATGAAATCCACCAACGGACTCAATGTGCTTGAAATCGGAACCGGCTGGGACCTTAATATTGCTCTGCTCTTTTCGCTCTGCGGTTTTGGCAGGATCATGACTATTGATGTCTACCGTCACGTGCGACTGAAACAAGTAAAAAGATACTTGCCCATGTTTTCGACGGTCATTCGTGATGTGGCAAGTATCTCCGGTCGTAATGAGAACGAGATCCGCACCCAACTGGAGACCTTCTCACGCTCTTCATCTCTTGAGGAGCTATGCACATTAGCCCGTATCCGGTACGTGGCTCCGATATCTGACAACTACAGCGAAATCGCGGATGACAGCTTGGATCTCTGCTATTCCACAGCGGTCTTCGAGCACATCCGTCCCGAGCTAATCCGACGCATCCTTGAGATGACTCACAAAAAAATGAAGCCAAACGGTCTGTCCACGCACATTATTGATCTCAAAGATCATTTCGCCTATTTCCAGCGCGGCTTGTACTACAACAACTTCCTGCGGTTTTCCGAACGCCAATGGAATCGGTGGGCAGGAAATCCTTTGAGCTATACCAACAGACTGCTATCGAGTCACTGGCGGAGCATGTTCACCGACACCGGCTACGATTTGCTTCAATTCGAAGAAATCGAGGAGAAAAAACTACCGCCGATACCCTTTGCACTGATACATGCCTCAAATCAATCCATCAGCCAGCATGATCTTCGGATTGGCGAACTTCATGTGATCGCCAGACCAAGGAAATAATGATCCTTATCTCTGAGGCGGCGGCGGTACGTTCATGCGCGGACGCGCGTCACTTCCCGAAGCCGTTAAGGTAAGTCCCTTATCGCCATAACCGAGTACGACCAGATCAAGCGGCGGGATCTCCGTACTGCGATAGGCATAGACGACCGCACCCTCTGAGCCGGAGCCTGCATACACCTGAGTGAAAAAAGTCCCGGCATAGAGACGAATTTCCTCTTCGTCCATCGCGCGCGGACGATCAATGCGGTCGTAATCCACGTCCCCCGGGGGAAGATTGAAGTTTCCGGCCTGAATCTCACCCCCGTCAACACGATAGAGGATGCGGTTGATTTCGCTGATTCGATCCGCAGCGCTTACAACAAGATCGTACTCGATAATGGTTTCCACTTCGTCCATCACTTTGAAAACCACCTGCAACCACTCCGCGTCCTTTCCGAGCCAGACAGTCGTTCCAAGATAGTACACTGTGAGGCGAGCTTCAACCGGACCGAACGAACCTCCGCCTTGCCGCCATCCCGTAAGCTGATATGAAGCATAGGCTCCAATGTGTGACGTGTTGACCCAACCACGAAACAACAACCGTCGAATCCACATGTCCGCGAATTTGCGCGCTTGCAATACAGCATTCAGCTCCGCCTTCACTCTCGTTTTCTCTTCATCGGCAGGCTTTGTGACCTTCGATGAGTCCGTCGAGTCAACAACGGCGTTCGTCGTTTCTTGTGGCACATCTTGACACCATGCGGCACGAGTACCGAGCAGCAAACAGCCAAGTACTAACAGCAGTGTGATACTCCTGTGCAAGCTCATGGGAATTCGTTTAGTTTTTTTCAGTTTCTGGAGTGAGTCCGAAGTTAAAAAAGCGATTGAACGCGACCGCCGTCCACACAGATAGTTTGGCCTGTAATATACGATGCTCGCGGAGACAGCAGGAAAGCGCAAACTGTGGAAAACTCGTCCACGTCACCCAATCTGCCCATCGGAATCTCGGCAGAGTAGTGTGCGCGAACTTCATCCATTGATTTTCCGGTTCGCTTGGCCAAAGCAGCGTCCAGTTCGAGGGTTCGATCCGTCAGGATTCTCCCAGGAGCGATTACGTTCACTCGCACGTTCTTAGCAGCGATTTCGTTGGACAGGTACTTCAGGAATCCGGCTACTGCGGGGCGCAGTGAATTGGACGTGGTCAGATTCTCAATGGGTTGCTTGGCAGACGTTGAAGTAATGGCAAGAACCGAGCCTCCACCCTGCTCCTCCATGATCGGAACTACAAGCCGACACAGCCGCACAACCGACATGAAGACAGAATCGAAGGCGGTTTGCCACTGCTCGTCGGTAATCGCCAGAGGCGGTCCGGCGGGCGGTCCTCCGCAGTTGGTGACAACGCCGTCTATCTTTCCGAATATATTCTGCGCCATCCTGATCAGACGCTGAATATCCTCTTTCTTTGTAAGATCCGTCACCCAGATAGGAACATCGGAGAACCCTTCTGTTTTCAGCTTCTCCGCAGCGATTTCGAGGTTGCTGCGATTGGAACTGGAAAGCAGAACGCGAGCACCTTCGCGAAGGAGTTCACGAGCAACACTAAGGCCCAGACCCTTGGAGGCTGCGGTTACCATAAAACACTTGTCGCCAAGATCAAGGTTCAAAAGGTGGCCTTTGTCGTGATCTTTATCAGAATCTCAATTCGCTTGTCCGGCTCAACCGTCACTCCGCCCTGCACACCCTCGCCATTCCAGCCGTTAAAATACCAGCCACCTTCTTCCTCAACAAACACACTATAGTCTCCCGGTGGAAGTGGAATAAAGAACCTGCCGTCATTGTCGCAGAGCGTCTCAGCCACAAGCGGTGTGGGAACC
>JAGVEU010000116.1 GCA_020057985.1 Calditrichota bacterium
CCATGGAAAATCTTCTATTGCCGGCCCGTTTGAGATTCCTTGGGATGTAGGCGGCGTAGAGAGTGGAGTTTACATCGGTCAGATTGAAGTGCACGGACAGGGCAAGAGTGATCGCGCTCAGATCAAAATCGCGGTGGTGAAGTAGTGACGACACGTCGTGCGCACATCCTCCTTGCCGCCATTATCATTCTTCTTGTCTGCTCCATTCATTCTGCTATTGCGCAGGAGGACGAGTACAATCACCCGGAGCTTGTGTGGAAGAGTTTTGAAACGGAGCACTTCCATATTTACTTCACAGAAGGGCTTGAGGATGTCGCCGATCTTGCCGCACAAATTGCCGAAGAGATCCACGAGCCGCTGTGCAAGCTCTATGACTATCGGCCGGATCAGAAGGTCTCTTTGATCTTTTCAGACACGGACGATATCGCAAACGCTGCGACCTACTTTCAGTCGAACAAGATCAAGTTCTGGGCGACTTCGATGAATTGGGATTTTCGGGGAACTCACAATTGGCTCCGCAATGTGATTACGCACGAGTATACGCACATGATCCAACTTGGCGCCACGCGGAAGTGGACTCGTCAGATTCCAGCGGCCTATGTGCAGTTTCTTGGCTACGAAGCTGAGCGTCGCCCCGACGTGCTTTATGGATACCCTAATCGGTTAATCAGTTGGCCACTGCCCTCGATTACGGTTCCGGCATGGTTTGCTGAGGGCACGGCGCAATATCAATTCAGCGGCAGCGGATATGATTTCTGGGATAGTCATCGCGATATGCTTCTTCGTCAGGCAACGCTTGCGAACAGGCTGTTGAGCTTTGAGGACATGGGCTACTTTGGCAAGACGAGCCTAGGCAGTGAGGAAGTTTACAATCAGGGTTTCGCGCTGACCAAGTACATTGCCGATAAATCCAGTGATCCCAAAGTTCTTGAGCGCATTAGTCACGAGTTATCCGGCGTCTTTCCAACAACGATGGATCGAGCCACGAAGAAGGCTACGGGTAGGAGTGGCGAAGAGTGGTATGACGAATGGAAAGCAAGTCTGGAGTCGCACTACGGTCATCTTCGCGACAGCCTTGCACCTTCGTTGACTCACGCCGACACGATTCCGGTAAAGGGATATGTCAATCTCTATCCGCGCCTGTCTCCTGATGGAAAACGCGTAGCATTCATCTCAAATCAGAATCGCGACTACTTCGGCCAGAGCAGCCTCTATCTTTATGATCTTGAAAGCAAGAAGTCGGAGATATTGACGGGTGGGGTGCAGGGTGGAATCTCCTGGATGCCTGATGGCTCCGGAATCATCTATGCACATCGAGACATTCGACCGCCCCACGGTTCTTCGCAATATGATCTCTATGTCTACCTCTTCGAAGGCAAGCGTACAGTTCGACTGACAGACGGATTGCGCGCCGAGAGTGTAGACATAAGTCCTGATGGAAAAACCCTCGTCCTAACCATGAACGAGCAGGGCAGAAGGGCGATTGCCTTGGCCAAAATGCCGGCGATCTCCAAGCGAATAAAACCAGTAACGAAGGACAGCCTGCTTTATCGTCATCCGAGCGCACCCTATGAGCAGTATTATCTTCCGCGCTGGAGTCCCGATGGCAAGCGCATCGCAGTTACGCAGCATTTGTACGAGGGCCGAAGCATCAGGATCTTCGAAGTAGATGCCTCAGGCCGTGGGCTGACTCTGCTGAAGGAGTTTTCCGGAGAGAATGTTGAGTTGCGGGATCCTTCATGGTCTGAGGACGGAAACAGCCTTCTGGTATCGTGGGATGTATCGGGGATCTCGAACATCTATCGCCTCGACATTGAATCAGGGAGTCGCGAACAACTGACCAGTGTACTCGGCGGCGCGTTCTATCCTGAAATGAGGACAAACAAACTCGTATACTCGGATTTCTGCGCGCAAGGCTTTCGCGTCTGCTTGTTGAGCAACCCGGAAACGATCAAAGCAAGACACAGCGCCCTTGATGATGTTGAGAGCAAGCAGAGCAACTATCTTGCTCGCGTTCCGAAACCAAACTTTAGCCTTACTGCCCAGAAAAACAAAGCCACAAACTACCGTCCGAATTTCGAGAAGATCTGCTGGTTTCCGCGCTTGGCGTTCGATTACGGAACCTTCAAGCCCGGAGCTTATGTTCTGTTGAACGATGTCTTGGATAAGTTGACTTTCATCGGTGGCTTTGCGATCAACGAAAAAAAGGACTACGATCTATTCGGAAGTGTCGAATACCGTGCGTTCTACCCAACGATCTTTGCCGAGTACTACAACATCCAGCGTCGTTTGACCTCTCATTTCGCAGACTCGTCTCGGATCATTCGCGAGGACCCCGGTTTCACACCGGTCTATGATACGTATCGCATTCGCTACCGCTACAATCTCGATGAGCTTGATGCAGGTGTGCGTGTTCCACTCGGCGACGGCAATCATATCAAAGCCACTGCTGTCTGGGATCGCTACACGGCCAACAACCGGTTCGACGAAGGCACAAGCATTGCCATTGTGTATTTCAAAGGCTGGGCTGCTAAATTGGGCATATTTGCCGATCACAGACGCCCAGGAGTTGTGTCTTCCATCAGTCCGTCCGGCGGATACAAGGCTTATGCTGAGTTTACAAGAGCGAATCACCTTTTCTTCACAGACCTGAAGATCGGCGGAGATGTTCTCGGCCTTGAAGAGATCTATGCCCCATACAATTACAACATGATTGAGGGCGGCTATGAAAAATATTTCTCTTTGCCGGGCTGGCAGCATACGCTGGAACTTCGTGCTCGCGGAGGCTATATCGGCAAACGGGTTGATCCCTTCTTCTTTCTCTATGCCGGTGGCCTGCCGGGAATGCGAGGATACTCTTTCTACAGCCTTGGCGGCGAGCGCACCGCGGTCGGAACACTGACCTACAGATTCCCGATCACGAAACACGCTGCTCTGAATCTCTGGCCGATCTCCGTCAATCAGGTTTACGGTCAGGTCTTCTCAGACGTTGGCGATGCGTGGGGTTATCTTGATAAGTTTGATAACGTGAAAAAGGACATCGGAGCGGGTTTGCGTTTTCAGATGCACAGCTTCTATTCCTATCCAACTGCGCTCTCGTTTGATGTGGCCTATGGTCTTGACAGATTCATGCACACGGAAGACGATGTCTCAACACAGTATGGCCGGGAGTTGCGCTATTATCTGACGCTGCTCTTCGATTTCTACAGCCCGTTTTCGGGAGGCGGAAGCGGACTTGGAAGAACTGGATTCTAACAACTATCTATAAAGACTTGGAGGTAATTTCATGCGGGTGAAAAAGGTCAGCAACGTGTTTACAGTGATGTTTTTGTTGGCGCTGATTGTTCCGGTGGCTTCACGCGGAGCCTCATGGAAGTTTTCGCCGTATCGGGCGCAAATCGCGGATGGCGCCTCAACGAATCAAGCGCCGGAAGAGGGCAGCGCCCCTGAAGTGTCCGGGAAAAAATCCATGGGCAAAGGCGTCATGTTTTCGTTAGTGATCCCCGGTGCCGGCCAGTTTTACGCCGGTTCGCCGTTACGCGCTTTGCCATGGCTTGCCATTGAAGTGGCGTCGTGGGCGCTGTTTTCTAAGTATCATGCCGACGGAAAGAAGAAGACGGATGACTTCGAGGCGTTTGCAGGGTCAAAGGATAGCCCTAACCACTTCAATTACATGGCTTACATGCACCGCGAGTATCAAGTGGCGAGCAATCCGGTTTACACAACGACTCCATATGGTGGAACGTTTGCCGGCTGGTTGGAGCAGCCCTGGTCAGTACGTCAATTATCTCTTGCTGCTCCGTTTGGACACGACATCTTGACTTTCGATGAGCAGCAATACTACGAAATGATCGGCAAGTACTTCGATCAATTCGGCTATGGTTGGCGCGACACCTATGACAATGCTACAGAATACGGTGATAACTTGCAGACGTGGCTGACGGGTAATGTCGGTGCGATATGGTCTGATCCTGCTAATGGGTATTATGATGACTGGAGTGTGCTTAAGGACTCACAGGGCAATGACTCGCTTGTTCAGGTGACAACAATCGGCTTTGACGGTCGCTCGCCGCTATTTTTTGAGTACCGGGATATGCGAGGC
>JAGVEU010000241.1 GCA_020057985.1 Calditrichota bacterium
GCAAGTCATTTCATTGCCTCGCTGCAAACATTATTGTCGACTACCACGTCACGGGCGATACCCAATGCTTCCCCTTCTACGTCTACAACGAGGATGGCACGGGGCGGCGAGAGAATATCACGGATTGGGCATTAGAAGAATTTCGCAAACGATATGATACGATCGTAGGGGCCGACTGCGTCGCCCGTTCACAACCCACCGGAACTCAAAGCGGGCGATGCAATCTGCCCCAGCGGTCGGTTGATAAATGGTCCATTTTCTATTACGTCTACGGCTTGCTGCATCATCCGGGCTATCGGGAGAAGTTCGCGGATAGTCTGAAGCGGGAGTTGCCACGGATTCCCTTCGCGCCGGATTTTTGGGGATTCAGCGAAGCGGGAAAGAAGCTTGCAGGGTTGCACTTGAAGTATGAGGAGATGAAGACGCCTGCCCTTGATACGGCGGTGAACGACTCTAAACGTATAGCGGGCCGACACGCAGGTCGGCCCCTACAATGGATTGTCAATCCGGATGCACAACTCAACTATCACATCGAGAAGATGCGGCTGTCGAAGGATAAGACGCAGCTCAAAGTAAATGAATCGCTAACGCTGACGGGAATTCCGGAGGAGGTCTTTGAATACCGCCTCGGCAATCGCAGCGCGCTGGAGTGGGTGATAGATCAGTATCAGGTCAAGACCGACAAGCGCAGCCGCATCGAAAGCGATCCGAACCGCGAAGATGACGAGATGTACATTGCCCGCCTTGTGGAGCAAGTGATTCACGTCAGCCTTGAGACCGTGAAGATCGTAAAGGATTTGCCGGAGGAATTTGCAGAGCAGCCATAATCCACCATTCCGCGGCGGCACTTGTCTCCAAGTGCCCCACGATCCCATAACCAAGGACTGAAACACACTTCGGCTAACTTCCGTGTTTAGCCATTTAGCATTTCAGCTTTTCCTCCTCCCCGCCTCGCCTCTTTTCCTAACTCCAATATTCGACTTTGCACCCTCGCACCAAGCACCTTTTCCCGCAATCTCCTAATAGATGGTTTTTGTGCATTTGTATAGATACTCACAAGTGACGGAGTGCGTTCAATCATATTAGAATCATAAATTTGCGAAAATAGTTGAAATTTCTCTTGACAAGGTGCCTTCCGAACCTTATCTTGTGGCACGTTTGTTCCGTGTACTCACATCCGCAGTTCAGACCAAGTGCAGCTGTCCTCTTTCATCCTTCATCCCTCATCCTTCACTTATGCACTCGCTGCGACAGCATGTGGACGGCACGATCCAGGTCGAGGTGATTGCCGTATAAGACAATGATGTCATTTTCCTGAACCGTGGTATGGTCAAAGGGCGGACGCAATGGCAGACTGTCCCGCAACACGCTGATCACAAGGCAGCCTTGCGGATCTGTGAGCTTGAGATCGCATAACTCTTTACCGATTGCCGGCGAGCCTTCCATAATCGGTACAGCTTCCACAAGCTGACGCAGCAGCAGTTCCTGAATACTCTCCACAACGGTTCCACTGGCACGAGTCCGCAGCAACCCGTAGCTGTGACCGCGCACCACTTCGATCTGCATCTGAATGATGTGTGGCGGAATCCGGTAGTGATGCAGCAGCTCGGAAAAAATCCGCAGCGACGTCTCAAACTCCTCCGGCACGACCACGTTGGCCCCCAACCGCTCCAGCTCCTCCACTTCCTTCACAAACCTTGTGCGTACAACCAAATGAGCGCGGGGATTCAAGCCGCGAATCAGCGACACCGCCCGGCGCGTGGCTCCGGCATCGGAAATGGCCAGCACCAGACTGTCAAAACCCTCCACTTCAATTTGTCGCAAAACCTCAGTACGCGCCACTTCGCCATAGTGAATCAGTTCGCCATCCTCGCGCGCCCGCCGGACGGTTTCGGGATTGGAATCCAGAATTTCGTAGTAGATGCTGGACTCCTTGAGCACTCGTGCCACGTTATGCCCGTTCACTCCATACCCTACAATCAGCACCGCCGGAACTGGACGCGACGACTTGGGAGCGTCTTCGCTTTGTGCTTCCGCACGCATAAACCACGGAAAGCGAGCATGGGCGCTCCAGGCTATGCGGGGAGCATACTGCATAATCAGCGGCGTCACCATCAGAGTCAGACTGGTCGCGGCAATCAGATATTGAAATAGTCCCTCGGTGACCAATCCACCCTGTGTGGCCGCCGCAATCAGAAGAAACGAGAACTCGCCGATCTGCGCAAGATAGAGTCCACCCTGCAAACTTACCCGCAGGGATATTCCGGCTGAAGTGGACATGAAAAGCACAATGAGGGTTTTCGCCGCAAGAATTCCCACTGCGAAAAGCAAGACCGGCGCCGGATGAGTGGCCACAAACTTCAGGTCAAGGAGCATCCCCACCGCGACAAAAAACAGACTTGAAAAGAGCGCGCGAAACGGAGCAACTTCGGCGTATATCTGCGGATAATACTCGGTCTCCGAGAGAATCAAGCCCGCCGCAAAGGCTCCAATAGCCAAGGATAGCCCCACCAGAGACGTCAGCCACGCCGTTCCGAACATGACCAGAATTGTAAACAGCAGCAGCACTTCCGGAGTATTGACGACCATCAGCCGCCGAATGACCTGCGGCAGGACGTGGCGAGCGGCAAGATAGAGAGCAATCCCAAGCGCTCCAACAGCCGCGATGCTCTGTGTAATTGCTCTGAGATCGGCTTGCTTGTCGCCCATGAAACCAATCACCAACAGCATGGGCACAATCGCAAAATCCTGAGTCAGGCAAATTGTCACCACCAGACGACCGAGCGGACTTTCCAACTCCTCCCGGTCGGCAAGACCCTTCAACACGATGGCCGAGGATGACATGGCCACCACGAAACCCACCACCACCGCAGCTCCGGTCCCGAATCCCAGCGCGATCGCCGCAAGCGATCCACACAGAGCCGTTCCCACGATTTGACCTGCTGCGATAAGATAAAATCGCTTGGATGTTTGAAGCAGTCGCGTGAGCGACACCTCAAGACCAATGCTGAACAGCAGCAAGACCACACCGACCTCCGCCGCAACCTCTACGTGCTCAATCTGTTTGATCCATCCCAGACCATAGGGCCCGATGAGCAGACCGGTCATGATGAAGCCCGCTGTCGGCGGCAAATTCAAACGCCGGAACAGAAACAGCACCGGCAAGGATATCGCCACGATCAGCACGAAATCCGTGAGCATGGGAAGGGTTTCGCACATTCGCTATTTTGGTATGTTATAAAGGAAAGGGTGCCTGCAAGACACCCTCATTTTGAACTATAGCAGTTCACGAAAACAATCCGACAAAAGATTCCGGCAGGGTTGCGGAGGACCTTAACCCTGCTCGGCTCACATGTCGGAACCTTTTCAAGAAACACTATAACCGCCAAGCAGGATTGCCTGCCGGATTCTGGGTTGGCATTGTTGGATTCCCGCTTTCGCGGGAATGACAAGGTGAAGCGGGAACCCAGAGAATACTGCAGCCATCCGTTCCAAACTGATGTGCACTCCTGCGATGCAGCCTTAACCCATCTGCGACCCGGACAGACGCGGCCTGGCGCTTTTGCTGGTCAGGGCATAGGAGAGCGCTTCGATTTCGATGGCCATGTTTTCATTGCGAACGGCTACTCCCTGTGGAACAAAAATGGAAACAGGCGCGAAGTTCAGAATCGCCTTGATGCCGGCTTCGACAAGTTGATCCACTACTTTCTGAGCGGCGGGCGCCGGCACCGCAACCACGGCAATCTTGATCTTCTCATCGTGGATCAGATCCGCAGCCTTTGAAAAATCGTGAACCACCAGCTCACCGATTTGCTGTCCGGTCTTAGCCGGATCGGAGTCGAGAATCAGTTTGAAGATGAAGCCCTGCTCTTGAAACTGGCGGAAGTGAATCAAGGCTGTGCCGATGTTTCCCGCTCCCACAAGGCATACATTCCAGGTCCTGTGCAGCCCCAGAATGCGGCTGATGTTGCGATGCAAGTCCACCACATTGTACCCCAGCCCGCGCCGCCCGAAAGCGCCGAAAAACGAGAGATCCTTTCTGACTTGCGCGGCGGTCAGCCCGTTCAGGCGGGCGATTTCATCTGAGGAAATAGTGGTTTTCTCTCCGACAATCGCATGTTGAAGCGTGCGATAGTACTTAGAGAGCCGTTTGACGGTGGCATCGGAGATTTTGGGTCCTTCTTGAATCGAGGTATTGCGTGCTCGACGGGGCATTAATGGGTCTCCTTTGTTAATCTTTTCTTTTGCTATGTGAAAAAAAATCTTGTTTGTTTTCCAGACTGTTGCCAAAGCGCAGCATGAGTCTTGATGGACACGGCGCTGCGAAGTTTCGTGACGCGAGATGTGACCGCTACATGGCTCCCCTCCCCCCGATCACTGTGGCAACGGTGCGCAGGAGAATGCGAAAATCAAGCCACAGGCTCCAGTTTTCAATGTAGTACAAATCGTAGGCGGTTCGCTCTTCAATGGTTGAATCGCTGCCGCGCAATCCGTTCACTTGCGCCCAACCGGTGAGGCCGGATTTCACGCGATGACGATCCAGATACTGCGGAATGTGCTGGGAGAATTCTTCCACGAAATGGGGCCGCTCGGGACGCGGACCAACCAGCGACATGTGGCCGACAAACACACTCCAAATCTGCGGCAGTTCATCCAGCGACCACCTTCTCAGAAATCCTCCGCTGCGTGTGACTCGCGGATCCCCTTTCTTTGCCCAGACCGGTCCGCTCTTCGCTTCGGCATCCACCTTCATGGTACGGAATTTCACCACGTCAAACTCGCGGCCATCCATGCCGACACGCTTCTGCTTATAGAAAATCGGTTTGCCCGTGTCAAGATACACGGCGAGCGCCAGTAACCCGAAGAGCGGCGAGAAGACCAACAGAAAAACCGCCGAGAAAGCAAAGTCTATGATTCGCTTGGCCACATAGCGCCATCCGGCCATGGGCAGCGTTTTCAATCTAAGCAGTGGTTTTCCGCCAACCTCAGTCACTCGTATTCGCGACGGGGAGATATCAATGGCGCTGGGCACATAGAGCAGTTCCACCGGCAATCCTTCGGTCGCTTTGACAATCTCGCTCATCTGATTCTCTTCTCCTGCCGGAGGAGCCATGACCAGCAGATCGAGTTCGTGCTCGAAGATCAAACTTCGAAGCATGGGAATCTCGCCGAGCGACGGCATTCCGGGAATCGGCGATGGGCCGATGGTTCCTACAAAATCAAAGCCCTGGGATTTCCCGCGCAGGAAATCATGCCAGAGTTTCTCCGCTACCTCGCCGCTACCCCACAAGGCGACCCGTTGCACTCCCACCCCGCGGTGAAACAGCCAAATCTGAACGCGCTGAAAAAGAGTGCGTGCCACAATTAAGGCCGGAATCATAAGAAACAGCGTTCCCATAAACGCCAATCGCGAATAGCTGAATTCCCGATAGAAGAAAATTCCCGCCAGCACCATTCCCATTGCCAACAACGATCCACGCAAAATCCGCCCGACTTCCTGTTCAAGGGGAACACGAATGCGCGAGGAGTACCCTTTATAAGACCATGACACCATCAAATACACAACGCCCAAGACCGCTCCAAACAGAACATAGTTTCCAAGCTGGATATGCCAACGCGGCGGCAAGTATTCTCCGAGCGGCCAATAGAACCGCAGAAAATAGGCAAGCAGCGTTGCCGCGATAATCGCAACAGCATCGAATACCGCCGCAATCATCGGCAGCCAGAACCACGCCGCTAAGGAACGCTGACGGGAAAAGGATTTGGTCTTTATTTTATTTTTCAGCGTTGTCATGGGCCGGAATGCTGTTTACCAAACCATCTCTTTCAAGACGAAACTTCTCAAAGGCTCTGTCCACCGGTCTCATCAGAATCGTGTGGAGTTCTTCGGCCGTTTGTCCATCCGGAAATGTGTCAGGGCCTGCCGCAATCAGTTTATGCAATTCGTCCGTGAGGTCTTCGTCACTATCATCGCCTGCAGTTTGGAGCGCTTGATTAAGCATCTTTATTGACTTTTCCCGTTGGCCAAGCGCGCCATAAACACATCCCAATTTATGCATGGCATAGACATTGGGCTGCAGGCTAAGCGCTTTTTCAAGGCACTCCGCTGCCGCTTTGCAGTCTGATACTTCTACGAAAGAAAGTGCAAGACCACTGAGGTTGTGGCTGTTTTCATCAGCGTGCCCGCGCGCAATAGCCAGGAGTTTTTTCGCCTCTTCGATAGCGCCTGTTTTGATCAAGGCTTCAGCGTAAGTGGAATAGGTGTAAGCAAGGTCATCGCTCAGTTCAACTGCTCGCTCAAATAGAACTTCTGCCTCGTCGGATCTGCCTGCGTGTACCAGTGCTATCACCAGATTAAGGACGAGTTCATCGCCTTCGGGTGCGTTTTCGATTGCGTCACGCAGGACTCGAACGGCCTCATCAAACTGTCCGGCTTCCTCGTAAGCTGCAGCGAGAGACTCGTATAATTCAATATCGTCAGGATCAATCTCTATGGCTCGCTTGAGTGGCACAATCGCCTCAGCAGGTCTTTTGAGAACCATGTATTCCCGACCGAGTTGAAAAAGCGCGTCTATGTCATCCGGATCTATTGCAAGCAGTTTGTCAACGATCTCAACGCATTCCCTGGGTCGTCCAAGTTCCTCAAAGAGGTTCGCAAGCCGCTGGCAAGCAATCGTATTTTGAGGATCATAGTTGATTGCCTGGCGATACGTTTTGATGGCCTCATCCTCTTGATCAAGCTCAATCTCAGCCTCCGCGAGACCGGTACAGATTTTGGAGAGGTCAATATCTGGTTCAAGCAAACTTTTAGGGATTGAACCGTGGTAGAATAGCTTTTCATGCAACTCAAAGGCGCGCTTGAAGGCGGTCTGTGCTTCCTGCCACTGTTCATTCTGAATATAGAAAAACCCGATACTACAGTGGGCAAACGGAAAATCAGGATTAATCCTCACGGCGCGCTTCAGCATTGCGTGGCCTTCGTCATCTTTGCCTGACAGATAAAGCGCATTGCCGAGGCTGCAATAGGGGCGCACATCACGCGGATCACACTGAATCGCCAGACGGAACTCCTTGATGGCCTCTTCGTTGCGGTCTGAACTCCAGAGTTCGATTCCGCGTCTATAATGCTCATCAGCTTTGTCCGGCTGCGGATTTCCTATGTTCCCCTGCTCATCTTCAGCTATCTCCAGATAAGCTATGGCTTCAGTGTGCTCCGGCTGTGCTTTGAGAACTCGCGATAAGTGTTTCCGCGCCTCATCCTGTCTTCCAGCAAAAATATGCTTTTTCCCCAGCAGCAGAAGCGCATTTTCGTCATCTGGGTTCAACTTAAGGATAGTTTCCAGCGTTTTCGTAGATTCCTCGTGTTCTCCCATTTCTTCAAGTGTCAGTGCCAGGGCATAAAGATTCTCGGTGTTTTCCGGGTCAGCCTCGACCGCTTTTCGGAAGTACTTCAGCGCCTGTTGCTCATTGCCAAGTTCATCATGCGCATGACCAATATATACATAAATTTGGGCTAAAGCTCCGTCAGGTTCAAGCAACGGCTCCGGGACGATCGCCATCGGGAAGGCGTGGCGAGCATATACTTTCAGCGCGCGTTCACAATCGGCGAGCGCAGTTTCCGGCCTGTCGCACTCAAGAAAGAGCATCCCGCGCCCCACCAGTAAGAATGGATTCTCCGGGTCCAGCTTGAGGGCTGTTTTGAAAACCGCTTCCGCTTCGACATATTTCTTCGACACGGTCAGGGCATGAGCCAAGCCTCCGTAGTAGGCGCTGACTTTGGAATCGAGCCGAATGGCATGGCGATACTCGCGAATCGCCGCCTCCGCGTCTTCCCTTTCGAGGAACTCGTTCCCGCTGAGAAAATGCTCCTGTGCTTGTCTTGATTGAAATCCCATAAAGTATGTTCTGTTCGGTGTTTTTATCTCGGCGTGGTCGTTCAACAGACCGGCAAAACCAGCGTGTCAATGACATCCTTCCAAC
>JAGVEU010000393.1 GCA_020057985.1 Calditrichota bacterium
CCTTCGGCAGTCTCGATCATGAGCGATGGATGCGCGAGGCCTTGCAGGAGGCCGCCAAAGCTGAGGCAAAGGGAGAGGTTCCGATAGGTTGTGTGATTGTGCAGGGCGGATTGGCGGTCATTGGGCGCGGGCACAATCAGACAGAATCGCTGCAAGATCCCACGGCTCATGCAGAAATGCTGGCGATCACGTCGGCGGCAAATTCACTCGGCAGCCGGCGATTACTGGATTGCACGTTGTATGTTACTTTGGAGCCCTGTGCCATGTGCGCCGGGGCTATTGTGCTTTCAAGAGTGCCGACGGTTGTGTATGGAGCTACCGATCCGAAGGCTGGAGCCGTGCGGACGCTTTACGATCTGTTAAATGACTCACGATTGAATCATACCGCTGAAGTGATCACGGGTGTACTGGGCGATGAGTGCAGCGCGATCCTCTCCGATTTTTTTTCAACACTGAGAGTAGCCAAAAAGAATGGGCAGTGAGATAGTTGCCCGATTTGCGAAGAAGATCACGCGTGCATGGTCAGAGGGTAAGCTCCGGCGTAAGGCACGCTCATTTCTGTATCGCAAGCTGATTGTACCGATTAGACTGCAGTGGCGCGTCGCAAGAGCTTTAGCGAAGCTGGACAAATCGGACCGACGACTTTCTGTTGCTGACGGCTTTTGCGATCATCGGAGGCGTAGCGATCATCATAGGTCAAGTCCGGAGCATCTTCACCGAATCATTAAGGCGTATAAAGCGTCGAAAAAGGCACAAGAAGATGCTGCCCCACCGTTTCGGATTCGCGGTCTTTGGCACGAGTGGATTCAGGCAAACTTCCAGCGGCTTATCAACGCACTCTCAACCGAAGACACTTATGCACTTTCGGTCTTGCTCGATAATTTCAATCGTGAACAATTTACGGTAGGACTTGGCACAGGATATGAGAATTTTATCAAGTACCGAGGATTGAATACAAGGCGATACTACTTGAGGACTATCTGGTGTGACTACAGGGACAAGTTGCTTGCTCACGGATTCAACCTTCAACAAGCTCATTCTCCTCTAGTCGGCAATCCGGCAGGACTCCTACTTAATGACGATGTTATTCAGATAGATACTTTTCGCCACATCTACCATGCAATTGAGATGCAGGATTGGTTACGCGACTGCTCAAATTCAATCATTGTGGAAATCGGGGGTGGCTATGGAGACCAAGCTTACCAAACCATCCATATGTGCGAAGGTAGAATTGCAAAGTATGTTGTGTTTGACATTCCTGAAGTCGCAGCGATTGCATCATACTTCCTTCTGTCAGCACTTCCCAACAAACGAATTCGTCTTTTCGGAGAGGGTTCTGTTTCGATAGAATGCTGCGAGGAATACGATGTGGCTGTGTTTCCTCATTACGCGAGTACCAGTCTGCCGGACTGCTCGGTAGACTTGTTTCACAATTCCTGCAGCTTTACCGAAATGGATAGCGCATCATCTTCTGAGTATCTGCGGATCATTGAGCGTAGCTGCAAGCGTTTTTTTTCGCATGTCAATCACGAGCTACCCTTCGAATTCCAGAACCACGATGGGTCAAAGTCAGTCAATATTATCGGTTCTAGATTGATTCCAGATCCCAAGCGATTTAAGAGGCTATTCAAGAAACCTCGGGTGTTCGAATTACCTGAGGATAGACTCGCAGGCGCGACTGCCTTCGAATATCTTTATACCCGCGTGAATTCCGCTGAAATAGGTGATAGATAGAATGGCCAAGACTGATTTTTCCGAACAAGCGGAGTTGATTCGCAACCGACTGGTGGAACGTGCTGCACAGAATTGTCCGTTCTGGCATACGCCGTTCTTTCCGGTGTCGCGTGCGAATGCCGGTTGTTTGCTCATTGGCCAACTGCTGGGCAAGCTTCCTGTTGAGGATGCCAGAGCGCTTGCGTGTGCGATTGTTGCTGAACAGAATGAAGACGGATCCTGGTCTAAGCTCGCTGGACACAAAGGCGATCTATCGTTAACTCTTGAAGTTGTGCAGGCATTGTCAGTTGCTCGTTCTACGAGTGTTGAAGCTGCGCTTGGCAAGGCGGTGAGCTGGCTGGAGACACACAGGGGAACAGAACGGATTGAGCCGGAGACAATGCTACTGCTTGGAGCTTTGACAGAACCATCGGCTACAGGCAATTTTTCTCTCCGGACAAGATTGCTTGCGTTATTTGATTCAGTAAAAATTGCATTGCGTCGCGATGTTGGCTCATCGAGCTTTGATCCGATGCTGAACTTGCTTCGCAAATCAAAAGCAGAAGCCCACGGCCAGTATCAGATACTCTTGCAAACACAGCGCGACGATGGGTCATGGAACGGATCATCGCGTACGACCGTGTTTGCCTTGGTGACGCTCAAACATGCGGGTCTGCCGATTGAGGATTCTGCTTTTGAACGCGGCTGGAGGTATTTGCGCAGTCAGCAGGAGTGGAACAGCGACGGACTGGCGCTGAATCCCTGCGATGTTTCCAATCTGATTCACGCGACGGCAGTGCGAGCCTTGATGGCAGGTGATGATGACTCGGATTTGGTGGCGGGCAGCGCGCTCTCGCTTCTACATCAGGCTCGAGGCAGCGGCGGCTGGGGAGTGGGCGGACTATCACCGACGGATTTATTCACCACTGCGATTGCACTTGATGCTCTGAGCTTTGTGGGAGATCTGCCGCTGGAAACCGCATGGACGCGAAGGCGAGCGGTGTATCTTTTATTGCGAACTCAGCTTCGGGACGGCGGTTGGCCATTGTATCCGATTGAAAAGCCGGGCATGATTGCAGAACTATATCACCGGATTCGGAGCAGCGTGGATGTAACGGCGCTTGCCGTTCAAGCTCTGGCTTACAACCAGCAACTTGATCCTGCGGTGAAGAAGCAACTTGACAAGGGAGTTCGATTTCTGCTGAAACGACAGAGACGGAATGGACTATGGGAGAGTGATGTGGTCGGCTCGACGCTATTTGCCACCTCGCGTTCGATTGAAGCGTTATCCGCGTTGCAGCATTCAAACTATGCACCGATTCAGAGTGCGGTGAGGAGACTCCTGGCCCTGCAGAATAAAGATGGCGGATGGGGCGAGAAAATCACCGGTGAATCCAAAGGAATGGTTTCTACAGAGTCGAATCCACTGCATACAGCGTGTGTAGTTCGTGCGCTTCAAGCTGTGCCGCAGCCTCCGGTGGAAGCCATCTACCGCGCACGGAGGTACTTGGAACGGTCACTCGATGATTCCGGTCTGCTGTGGACAACGGATGTTCCGGCCATGCCGCTTCCGTTCAACGAGGATCTGGCCGGACTGCATGACTTGACCACACTTTGGGCGCTGGAAGCATGGTCACCACTGGGCGAGACGGCCAACCCTCGAGGACGTTTCCTGCGCAAGTCGAGAGGAATTTTTGAGGGGAACAAGTAGCGCCATAGCTTGCTATGGCTGTAGAACGAAGGAGAAACATGTTCATCCTCATGTCTATTCATCATCCGAAGCTAGAATATGAAGCGGCGCTGATTGACTCCATGCATCGCTACGGTGCGGCGATTCGCGGCAAACAAGGACTTAGGGCAATTCACACACTGAAGGATGAGCGATCTAATCGCCTCGTTGGGCTTGCGATCTTCTATTCCAAAGCTGATTTCGAGCGTCTTGCACCCATCGCCCGCGCCGCCGTGAAGGATGATCCCTTTGATGTCTGGGAAGAAGCTGAGATTGATGGGTTGATGTTGGGGGAAGTGTAAGAAAATAACGATACTTTATGTCCAAGACCATCCTCATCACCAGCGAATTCCTCGGCAGGGGGGACGACGAACTCGGAGCCAAGCTCATGGCTTCGTTTCTGCGGACACTGCTTACAGCGGAGGAGAAACCGGATAGGATTGTGTTTTACAATTACGGAGTGAAATTGCTGACGGAGGGCACGGCGACAAGCGAGATTCTGGCGGAACTAAACAAGTCTGGTGTGCAGCTCATTGCGTGCGGCACGTGCGTTGGCTTCTTTGGACTTGACGACGCAATTCCAAAGCAGCACGTGAGCAACATGCAGGAGATTGTGACCCTCCTCGTGCACTCGGATAACGTCGTGACTGTGTAGCCGCCGGAAGGCAAATCAATCAGTTGGAAAACATGATTTAACCGTACAAGGAGTAACAATCATGGATCAGTACAGATCAACTCTGAGTAGACGAAGTCTTGCCGGCATCGGCATCGGTATCGTCATTCTCATAGTGGCATTCCGCACATTCACCGTGATCCCGGCCGGGCACGTGGGCGTAGTGGACCTGTTCGGACGAGTCCCGTCTATGACGCTGAAACCGGGCATCAACTTCCGCAACCCCCTGGCCAACATCCACAAGTTCTCGGTCAAGACTCAGGAAATGAAGGAAGTGATGACCGTTCCCTCGAAGGAGGGTCTGTCCGTTCAGCTCGAAGTGTCCGTGCTTTTTCATCTTGATCCCGACAAAACGGCGGAGGTTTACAAGTCCATCGGCCCCGACTACAAGGGCATTATTTTGGAGCCCAATTTCCGTTCCATTACCCGGGGCGTGACCGCCACCTATGACGCCCGCGCACTCTACACGTCGGAGCGCGAGCAACTTGCCCAGCAGATTCAGGTACTGCTTGAAGCGACGGTTGGACCGCGCGGCATCGCCATCGAAGCCACTCCCTTGAGACAGGTCGGACTTCCACCCAAACTCACGGCAGCCATCGAAGAGAAACTGCAGGCCGAGCAGGAGAGTCAGCGGATGGAATTCGTGCTGCGGAAGGAGGGATTCGAAGCCGACCGCAAGCGCATTGAAGCGCGGGGCATCGCCGATTTTCAGAAGATTGTCAGCGAAGGCTTGACCCCGCAGTTTCTGCGCTGGAAGGGCATCGAGGCCACGGAGAAACTTGCCGCATCGCCCAACGCAAAAACCGTCGTCATCGGCTCGGGCAAGGATGGTCTTCCCCTGATTCTTGGCGGAAGCAATTGAGAGTGCGCATGTGTTCAGAACTGAATCATTACCGTGTGTTCGGACGCAGCGGTCTTCGCAAGTCACCGTGCTGATGAGCGCAGAGAATGTTGTAACCATATAATCGAAGCGAGGACGAAGACCCCCCCTTTTATCCCCCCACTACTTATGGAGGGAGAATTTAAAATGAACACCCCCCTCATTATCAAGCTCGGTTTATTCGGAGTCATCATGGGAGTGGCTTCGCTCTTCGGTGGCACACGCGGAATTGAGGCACTCTGCTGGGCAATTATTTTACTCTATAGCGCTTGGCTTATTGGCAAGCGGGCGTCGGCCAGACCGTTTCTTCATGGACTCTACTCCGGTGGACTGGCCGCGCTGATGCATTCACTGATTCAGGTTGCATTCATGAATACCTACCTTGCTCACAATTCTGAAGCAGCGAATCAGAGCGAGATTCCCGGCGGGTTAAGTATTTGTGTGTTCTACTTGCTGATCGCGCCAGTGATTGCCGTGATTGCAGGTTCAGTGCTTGGATTGTTCTCTCTTGGCGCATTCAAACTAATGCACCGCAAGTAGCGTTTCTTTTTTGATTTCCGATTTCGGATTTTTTCTGACACAGGAGGTTGTATGCGCTGGTCAGTCATTTTTTCGGTGATCGCGGCAAGCATTGCGCTTGGAATCGTGAATCTACTTGGTCTCTTCGGAGACGTTGGATGGTGGTTTGGGATCATTACCTCAATGGTGCTGTCGCTGATCCTATGCTATTTCCTGAATAATCAGTTCTTCAAGCATGGTTTCTGGACCGGCGCGATTTCGGGGATCATTAATTCGCTGATCATGTGGTACTTCTACGACACGTATATAGCGAATAACGCCTCAGCAGCGGAAGCAATGACCAAAGCGCCCGGCGTGGACATGCGTTCGATCACGTTGTATACGTCGCCGCTAAGCGCTGCCGTCGGAGGGCTAATCATGGGAGTGTTCACTCTGATCTTCGGAAAACTGTTGGGAAAGGCTGCGACCGAAGAGAAGCCACTCGCACCACCAGCAGCAACCACAGACCAGACGGATCAGACTCAACAGAGTTGACAGATTTCGGACTGCGCAGATCCGATTTCGATCTTGGATTTTCAGTTTTCAGTTTTCGATTTTTCTTCGGAGAGGTGGCAGAGTGGTCGAATGCGGCGGCCTCGAAAGCCGTTGTACTGCTTGTCGGTACCGGGGGTTCGAATCCCTCCCTCTTCGCAACATTGATTCTCGGTTGGGTCACCATATACTTACTCTAAAAAAGGATCACAGGCGGGTCACCGTCAGGTCATAACGGACTCGTGCCGATAATTCGATTCAGTCCCGCCCCCACGGAATGCCATGACAGCAGATGATCTTATCAGTCAGTTCAACTTCAACCAGCATACGCTTCTGAAGTCGTTGGGTGATGTTACGCATGAGGAGAGCCTGCAATCACCGCAGCCGGCGGGCAACTGTTTGAACTGGGTGCTTGGGCATCTCATTGCAACGCGAGCTTATTTGATTGCGACACATGGTGGAGAGCCGTTGCTGAGCGAAGAGGAGTGTAAGCCTTATCTGCAGGAACCAGGCAGTTACTCGAAAGCGTCGGCAAAGTCTCTCGATGAACTGGAACGGCTCCTTTCCGAATCCTTTGAGCGCGTGAATGAGACGTTGAAACAAACCGAGCCGACCATGAACAATCCCGCCGAAGGAAAATCTTTCATTCGCGATGGCGAGACCGTAGGAGATCGCATCGGGTATTATGTCTGCCATGAAGCCTATCATTGCGGACAGATTGGGTTGCTGAGGAGATTGTTGGGGAAGCCGGGGGTGTTCTGACGGAAAACCCCCCTTAATCCCCCCACTAAAGTGGGGGGAGATGAGGAAAGTCGCTCGCGCCAACATCGGAGATATGAACAACAGCAAAGGGAGATGATTATGCCACGAGTCGTACATTTTGAAATTCATGCGGATGAGCCGGAGCGCGCAGCAGAGTTCTACAAGTCGGTGTTTGAGTGGGAAATCCAGAAGTGGGACGGATCGCAAGAATACTGGATGATTACCACCGGCAAAGACGATCAACCCGGGATCAACGGCGGAATGATGAAACGGCAGGGACCAATCAACGGTGATTCGGTGATCGCTTATGTCTGCACGATTGATATCCCGTCCGTGGATGACTATGTGAAGAAGATTACCGCAGCTGGTGGTCACAGCGTCGTTCCCAAGATGCCGATTCCCGGAATGGGCTGGTTGGCTTACTGCAAGGACACGGAAGGGAATATCATCGGTCTCATTCAGGGCGATCCCACCGCAAAATGAAGGTGAAGGTCAAGGGCACAATTGACAATTTCATTCGCGCACTGGATCCTGAACGCAGAGAAATTGTTGTGGCACTCCGCACGATCATCCACAAGGCAATTCCTAAGGCCGAGGAGTCTATCAAATGGGGCAGCCCGTGGTGGACTCAAAACGGTTATGTCTGCTGCATCTACACCGCAGGTGATCACATCAACTTTGGTTTCTCACGCGGAGTTGAATTGACCGATCCCGATGGACTGCTGGAGGGAACCGGCAAGGGAATGCGACATGTGAAGCTGAACAGCGTGAAGGATATTCGTAAAACTCAGTTCACAGCATGGCTCAAGGAAGCGGCGAAGCTGAATGAGGCTGATACGGAGTAGGGGCATTGACTCTGACCCCCTTTGTCCCCCTACTGAAGTAGGGGGAGATAAAGACTGGAAAGATGGCCGAGTGGTTTAAGGCACACGCTTGGAAGGCGTGCGTACGGGTAACCGTACCCGGGGTTCGAATCCCCGTCTTTCCGCCATCAGGATTGGGTAAGGTGTTTGCGAGAAGAAGAAATATACCATGACACCTGTTAAATTACATACAATATATGGACTGTTGCTAATACTTTCGGGAATTGTTTTTGATTTTGGTTTTGTTCAAGGAAAGATTGGTATGGAATTGATCAGAAGCAATCCTCCTGCACTGACTTCTTGGGCTAAAGAGCTTTATGAGCTGACAAAATTCTACATGATGGCGTTAGGTTTTCTCAATATCGCATTGGCTTTACTTGTTCGCTATCTTCCGCCAGCAAGGAATCTTGACTGGACTATTTTCTGTCTGATATTCGTAGGGTCAACATTGTTAATTGCAACCGGATTTTGGTATGCAAGTGCTGGCCCGTCTTTCAAATGGGAACCGAGATGCACTGTTCTAACTATTGGACTTACCGCTATTGTGGTAGGTCTTGGAATGGAAATTTATAGATTTCTTTCGCCAAAGAGTTCTAATTCTTGATCTCATCTATCTGATGTAGAAAAGGGAATTTGCCGCCAAGGGAAACTTGATATCGTTCTTTTCGCTTCCGATGAGCCAATCAGTTGCAAAATCAGTTCGGATTTTTTCAGGTACACACCGCAAGGATTATGTACGCACCCCGCATCACTTATTGCGGGATTTTGTGTCTGTCTAAGTCAATGGCAAACAGGAAAGCATCACTGGAAAAGCCGGCCATTGCCGCCGCGAAGCAAATTGGAAAAGTCGAAGTGGATCATGGCGAAACGTCCTGCCAGATACCGGACGCCATCGCCTATATTCAGAAAGCAAGAGCGCGGAAGAAGAAGTGATCAGCTCGGTTCTTCTCTGCCAGTACCGCCCGCCCCCGATGATTTAGTCCGAACGTATTCCTTTATCGCTCTTAGGAATGCGACGCCGTATTCCTCCGCTTTCCTTTCGCCCACGCCCCGGACTTTGAGAAAATCAGGCATTGATGCGGGTATGCAACGAGCCATCTCGCGCAAGGGTTGATCCCCGAAGACCACAAAAGCTGGAATCCCTTTCGCATCCGCAAGTGACCTGCGCAAATCCCGCAGCAGATCGAACAGAGTGCGATCCACACCCTCCCAAGAGTCGGCCATCGGCTTTGCTCCGCAATGGGAACGAGCGAATTCCTCCGCCTCAAGCAGCCTTGGGGTCTCCCTTCCCTTCAGAACGTGTCTCCCCCGCTCTGTAACTCTTAAGACATTAAACTCGCCGCTTAGCGCAAGGTAGCCTTGCGAAACGAGCTGTTCAATCCAAGTGCGAATGACTGTGCGACCGGTGTTTGGCAGGATTCCATACGTGCTTAGTTTGTCATGACCATTGTCTATGACTCTCTTGTCCTGTGATCCGGTGAGCACGCGACCAACATAAGCAGGACCGAAATTTTCGCCGATTCGCACGACACAGGACAGAATTTTCTGAGCAATGATTAGCGCGTCCTTAGCAGGGACTTGCTCTCCCAAACATACATCACATGCCTCACAGGACTCGCGGGGATAGGCTTGTCCATAGTAATTCACCATTGTTTTGTGACGGCAAGCTGTTCCTGTGCAGTAGTTGTACATGACTTCGAGTTTCTGTTTGGCAACAGCAAAGACTTCATCGCTCAGGTCGCCAAGCATTGCTTTCCAAGTCATTACATCAGATGCAGAGTAAAGCAGGGCGCATTCCGCATCGAGTCCATCGCGTCCGGCCCGGCCGCTTTCCTGCTGATAATGCTCCAACGATTTGGGCATTCCATTGTGGAGTACGAACCGCACGTTCGACTTGTCAATTCCCATTCCAAAAGCCACTGTGGAGACGATAATGTCCACCTTTTCCTGAATGAAAGCCTCCTGATTCCGCTTGCGACTTGCATCGTCCATGCCGGCATGATAG
>JAGVEU010000348.1 GCA_020057985.1 Calditrichota bacterium
CAGCCGCGCCGAGACCTTGCGTAACTCTCTGGCTTGCATGTCCAGCAAGATAACCCTTGCCAAACTCATTGTCAAGTGCAGCTAACAAAGTAGTACTAGTAATGTCAAGATTCAGTGAGTAACACCGCAACTTACTTTCGAGAATGAATATTATAAGGAAAATCCCCAACCGATGGCTGGGGATTCTTTTTCGAAGCTATGTGATTCCACTACTTCATCAGCACAAATTTCTTTACGCTTGACATGTTTCCCGCATTGAGGCGATAGAAATACACTCCGCTTGTCAGCGCAGACGCATTAAATGTAACTTCATGTGAGCCTGCCGAAAGCTCCTCATCTATCAATGAAGCCACCGTGCGCCCGGCCAGATCATAGATGGTTAGTTTTACAGTTTCCGCATCTGCCAAGGCAAACCGAATCGTAGTTGTGGGATTAAAGGGATTCGGATAGTTCTGATAGAGGGTAGAACTCGCAGGCAGAGCGGAGGTTAGCGCTGTTGCCGAAGCGGTCTGTGCAAAGAAGGATTCCGTGCCGTCGAGATTGTGTATGGACAGCCGATAGCGGTACTCGGCGCCTGTCACAACGCGATTGTCTGCGTATGTGTAGACAAATCCGTTCGGGTTATCTCCTTGGCTGGGAATCGAAGTGACCGTGCGCCAGTCTTCATTGCCGTCGTCGCGCATCAGAGTATAGAAATCTACGGCGGTCTCCGAAGCCGTTTGCCAGCGAATCAAAATGGAGCCCGTCTGACCTAATGCAGTGAAGGAGGAAAGCTCCACGGGAAGAATCTCATCACAACCGGGCTCTGCGACATATCCGCCGCTCAATGTGCCGTTGTCGAAGTTGTTGTTAAGCGCATCCACGACATCGTTGAGATCGGACACACTTATTCCTGCCGGCAGTGCGCTCAGGTCTCCTCCGAGCACCTGATTGGCAATGGCCAGAAGTTGACCGATGGACACGCCTGCAAACGCTCCTGATCCCTCATGCACAGCGGATTTTATGATCAAGTGTCTCAGATCACCAAAACCGGGAACTCCTGCGTCGGCAAATCCGGCCGAAAGCGCAAGGGCGGTCACCTGCCCCGCAAACACACCCGCTTCAGTGGAAAGAGGATTCGTATAATTGGCAGTCAAGATATCAGGCGTGGAACCGGCGGGCAGAAAATCACGCACCGCGGCAGCGCTGGTGAAATGTACGGTAAAGCCACCGCCGATGGTCAATCCCGCAGGAAACGCAGTGGGGAAATAAGTATCCCGTAAACAGCCGGGATTACCACCGTGGCAATTGCTGCCCCAACCGCCTTGTGTCTGCGTGCGATAGAGTCCGGGGGGGATATTACAGAGTTCGCTCGGTTGTGCGATTACTCCGGCCGCAAACACAAGAAACAGAGAAGTGCTTATGAAAGTTCTTAACACGTTGCACATCTTTTCTAATCCTCCAAAGTATGGTTCACAAATCTCAACATCACAGCAGCTTTTCAGGCTGTTCTCACAGTGACAATATACTGTCAGAGTCAGGCGAACGCAAGACTTTTCTTGCAGGAAAAAAAACAATGCTCTGTATTGGAAATGTCGTCCAAGTCAAGTCAATACGGAAGTTAGAAGGAGAGCCTATTATGGAGACGTGAATAAGTAAAGTAACTTCACGCCTGTTTCGGAGAGGCATGAGAGGCGGGTCAGGAGTAGAACTCCGTGTGTCCCATCAAAATCCAAAGAAGAAAAAGTCACAGTTCTTCCCGAAAGTAGGTTGCGATCACGGATTCCATTGGGTCGCGGAGCAGCACCGAGGACGGAGCTGCCTAGTAATGGCGGGGCTCGGCGTGCATGTCGGAAGGATTTCGGGAATAGCTATAGTTCTTCCCGAAAGTAGATTGCGATCACGGATTCCATTGGGTCGCGGAGCAGCACCGAGGACGGAGCTGCCTAGTAATGGCAGGGCTCGGCGAGTAATATCGCAACGTACTTTCGAGAAGTTGTATAAAAAAGCCCTCGCAGTTCACGAGGGCTTTTCTTAAGAGAGTCATTGAGCGACTCTATTTCAGCAGCAGCACCTTGCTGATTGCGGAGTGATTCTCCGTGCTGAAACGAGCGAAGTAGAGACCGGATGAAAGAGCAGAGGCGTCGAAGTTGACAACATGTGTGCCGCCTTCAAGCCTTCCATCTACCAGCCGCGCCACTTCCTGCCCAAGGGGGTTATACAGAATCAGACTGATTTGTGATTGTCTTGCCAGTTCGAAGCTGAATTGAGTGGTTGCATTGAACGGATTCGGGTAGTTTCCGTGGAATGCAAAGTTCACCGGTTGCGGATTATTTTCCGCTTGCTCGAAGATGGCGGGAGTTAAGCTGCTGACATGGATCGTGTAATTGTCAATCGTGCCGACGTCGTCATCGTAGTCATCGTACACGATGAGTTTCCAAGTTCCCACGGTCGAGTCCACTTGAAAGGCGCTGAGTTGCGCGGAGGGAATAAACGTGCCGGTGAAGGGTGGTGTGCCATTGGCAATCGGAATATCGGCGTCATCATCGAGCGTGCAATTGATGATGTTGTTTGCGCTCCCGCCCAGTCCGCCCATAAGCCGCACTCTTCGATTGCGCGGCGATTGCAGCCACACCCAGACATCCTGATCGTAGGTATGAGTGATGTTGATCGTCACATTGAGATCGTGGATGTGAAAGTTCATGTTCGCCGGAATTGCCAGATCCATATAGGATGTGTCGAGGTCATAGATCGGGACCGGAGCGGCCGTCGAGGGAAAGCTATGGAACTCCAACGATAACGGCTGCATCACCTTGTTCAGGATGGTCGTGTCGTTCAGAGTCACGCCGACAGCCGAATCAATGAGCAGCTCATACAGTGGATGGGTAATTCGCACAATAGTCGATTCTTCGAGCGCGACGTTGCTCAAGAAGAAATCACCGTTGGCATTTGTACGGGTCGTAAGACTAAGCTGACGAATCTGAAGCATAACGCGGTTGATCGGTAGACCGCTTACCGCATCCGTGATTCGTCCCATGATATCGCCGGACTGCGCGCCAACACTCGACTCAAGGGACAGGTCGTCAAACTTGATCGCGAATTTGTCCACGGACGTATAGTGAAAGGCGATGTAGAATGGCGCGACGGAAAACGCGGAAAGATCGTGGCCATAGCGCGTCCAGACAATGGGAATATCCGTATACGAGGCAATCAGATGCGTGAAATCCGCCGGTTGAGTTCCGGTCGTTGAGACCCGAACTTCAAAGCTTTCGAGGTAGTTCGGATCCTGCGAGGCCGCCCAGTATCTAAGTGTAATGTTGCCTCCCAGATTCTGTAGCGGCAGGATCAACCAGTCATCATTCGGCAGTGCGTTGTTGTTATAATGGCACATGATGACATTCGTGCCGCTATACGCGTACAAAGCGCCATAGTTGTAAACCTGCCAGGTCGAGAGCCGGTTGAACTGAGTGCAGAAACCGCCGTCCGCGTCCACCTGAGTCCACGCGGTGTCCGGAAGTTGCCCGACGGCCATCGAGTCGAAGGTGGTATTGATCACGTATAGATCGAGGGTATTGGAGCCCCGCGTTCGATCACCGGAAAGATCATTTGGAGTGATTGCGCTCTCCATAGCTTCCCATTCCGCTTTTGAGGGCGGCGGCTGATGTTTGGCGATTTGGGGTACAGCCCAGAGCAGTGAAACCGAACTGAGCAGCACAATCAGTAATAATCCCAACTTGTTACTCATGAGCGAGCCTCCTTGAAGCGATGTTGGGTGAGTTGTTAACGAAGAAATCAAGCATGTTTTTTCAATAGGTGGGGGACAACTTTCGCAGTGTCAATCGGTGTCCGAGCATCGGGGTAAGAAAATCCCTGCCGTATGTCAGGCGATCCGATTCGCCTGACATACGGCAGGAGACAGTTTACTTTAGGAGAATAACTTTACGAGTTTCGGACAATCCCTGCGCATTTAAGCGGGCGAAGTACAAACCGGCGGTCAGCGCCGATGCATCAAAGGAAACCGTGTGCGATCCTGCGGAGAGTACATTGTTCACAAGCTGAGCCACTTGCTGTCCAAGGGTATTGTAGAGAACCAACTCAACGCGGGATTGTGCGCCAAGATCAAAGCGGAATTGCGTTGTGGCATTGAACGGATTCGGATAGTTGCCGTGAAACGCAAAGGTCGCAGGAACCTGAGAATGAACATCGGGCGCCGCATCTTCCACCTCAACAGTTACGTGCACTGTGAAATTGTTAATGGCTCCAGAGTCCTGCGCCCAGCCATCATACACAACAACAGTCCATGTCCCCTGCGAGGAGAAGCCATCGAATGCACTCAAAGACTCCTCGGGACGGTAGCTGCCGGTGAACGGCGCCGTACCGCCGGAGATTGGATTTGCAGCTTCGTCGTCAAAGCGACAGTTCACAAAGTTATCACCGCTGCCTCCGCGATTAGCCGCCAAGGAAACCATCTGATTCCACGGAGACAACAACCAAACCTCAAGATCGCTGTCGTAGGGGTGTGTAATATTGATGGTGATATCCAAATCAAAGATCAGGTAATCATCGGGAATGTCCAGTGTCTTGTAAGCTGTGTCCAGATCGGAAATCGCAGACGCAGCGCCGGTCGAAGTGTAGTTGTAAAACGCGAGGGGCAGCGGATGCAATTCGCGATCCACAGTTGTGGTGTCGCCGTCTACGATAATGACATCGCTCTCCGTGACGGAATTATACGCCGGATGCGAGAAGACTACGTCATAGGTGTCAGGCGGTACATTGTTAAACATGTACAACCCTTGCGCATTGGTCAATGTGCTCAGGGCAGTGCCTGTGATTTCAACCGTCGCGCCGGAAATGGGAGCATGACCAGAGGCGTCCGTCGTTACCGTGCCGGAGAGCGCGCCATGTGCGGAAGGAGTCCCGGCCTCAAGCACGAGGTCGTCAAGCTTGATGACAAACATGTCAACCGAGATGTAGTGGAAGGCAATATAGAACGGTGCCCCAGCGTAAGCTGAGAGATCATGGGTCTGCTGTGTCCACGCTGCAGGAACGCTGGAATTGGAATAGATCAGATTGGTGAAGTTTGCTGGCTGCGTACCGGTGGTGGAGACTTTTACCTCGTAGGACTCCGGGTACGTAGCCTGCTGTGTCGCGACCCAGTAACTGAGTGTTATCGTTCCGGACAGGTTTTGTTGTGGTAGAATAAGCCAGTCATTGTTCGCCAGTCCATTGTCATTGTAATGATTCATAGCCACGTTCGTACCGCTATGGGCATTCGCTGCGCCGTAGTTGAACACCTGCCATGTGGAATTTCTGACAAACTGCGCGCAGTAGCCGCCATCCACGTCAACCTGCGTCCAGCTGGTGGGCAACTGGTCGTTGCCGTAGCTGTCAAAATTCTCGGAGATGATGATCTCGTCAAGAGTATTAGGATTTCGGGATCCGACAGGAGGAAGATCGCTCGGAGCGGGAATGAAATTCTCCGGCTCATTGACGTCTGCCTTCGTCAGCGGGGTAGAATGCTTGTAAGTTTGAGGCACGGCGAAAGTCACTGCTGCTGAACAAAGCAGGACAACCAACAAAATTCCTAATTTTCGATACATTGTGTGATACTCCTATGAAGGTGTTTATGTAGAACGAATTAGAAAAATATACGCAAATGCTCTATTAAAATCAAATGCTAAGCGGGTCGAGATTGAGAGAACGGTTGCCAGATCACTGGAGCAAAGAGGATAACTTGCGACTCACTCACCCCCCCTACCCCCCCGCGAGCAGGGGGGAAGGAATAGCCCAAGTGCATCCCTCCGTGCTGCTTCCGTTCCCCCCTGCTCGCGGGGGGGGTAGGGGGGGCGAGTTCTCAGAGTCTATTTCAGAATGACCACCTTCCGAGTTGTGGAGGCGCCTCCGGCGGTGAAACGAGCAAAATAGAGTCCGGAAGTCAGGAATGAGCCATCAAAGGCAATCTTTTGAACGCCAGCTTCAACGAATTTATCCAGCAACGATGCTTCTTCCTGACCGAGGATGCTGTAGAGAATCAGTTTAGCTTGTGCTGGTTGACCCAAGCTGAAGCTGAAGGTCGTTGCCGCATTGAACGGATTCGGATAGTTGCCATTGAAAGAAAATCCCGCTAACCGACTATCTATTGCCTCTTCGGAGATTGGTGAGCCGGTCCCTTCGAGGATCACGTCATCAATTTTGATCGCAAACCGATCCACCGAGATATAGTGAAAGGCAATATAGAATGGCGTTCCGGCAAACTGAGACAGGTTGTGTGTATGATAAGTCCATGGGCGAGGCGCATTGCTGATCGTGGCGATCAAGTGCGTGAAATCCGCCGGTGGATGGCCGCCGGTGGAAACACGAATCTGGAAAGTCTCTGGGTTGGCCAGATCTTGCGAGGAAACCCAATAGCTGAGCGTAATCGTTCCCGTGAGCGTCTGGAGAGGCATGATGAGCCAATCATCATTCGGAGAGCCGTCCGAGTTGTATCCATTGGCCACCACACAAGGGCCGCTATGCGTGGGAAATCCGGTTCGTGAGAGCACTTGCCAGACAGAAGGATTGTTATAGAAGATGGGCGAGGCTCCGCTGTCTACGTCAATTTGCATCCAGCCATTTGGCAAATTCCCCGGAACAATCGAGTCGAAGTTTTCTGACAATACAACTTCATCGAGGGTATTAGGTTCTGACGCCGCGATATCAAAGAGGCATACAACAAACCCAAGACTCATACTGAAAACAAGCGAGCAATGCATGGATCTATTTCAGTAAAATGACTTTCCTCGTCTCCGACGCGCCCCCCGCTGTCAGTCGGGCGAAGTAGAGACCAGAGGTCAATGATGAACCATCAAACGAAAATTGATGTGCTCCTGCCGCGATCGGTTTGTCCACAAGCCTCGCGACTTCCTGCCCAAGAATGTTATAGAGTGCAAGCTTCACGTATGTCTGCCTCGTCAAATCAAAGCTGAACATTGTGGTCGCGTTGAAGGGATTGGGATAGTTGCCATAGAAGACGAATATCTGGGGCGGTGTTAGTCTTTCCGCAGGAACAGCCAACGATGTTGTTGTCAAATGCAAGGTGAAATTCACAATCCAGCCGGTATCAAGTTCCGCAGCATCGTAAGCAAAGAGCGTCCAGACTCCGGCTACCGAGTGATTGTCAAGAATACTCAACGATCCGGTGGGGCGATAGCTTCCGGTAAACGGGGAATCCGAGCTATCCGCGCGAGCGGTTGCCTCATCATCAAAGCGGCATTCGATGAATCCGTCTCTTATGCCACTATCAGGGCGGCTGGCAAGGGTTACTTGCTGATTCCACGGTGAGGTGAGCCAAACCACAAGATCTCCCGGATACGTGTGGTGGATATTCACCGTGACATCCAGATCGGATATCAGGAAACTATCAGACACAGAAAGAGCCATAATCGCTGTGTCAAGATCTGCAATGGCGGCAGAGTCTTCTCGACTGTGATAATCCCGAAAGATGAACTGTGAGTTCAGTGTGGCGTTGAGCGTAGTAATCTGCCCGGAAGTGATCAGCACCTGCTCCACGGTGTCCGACTCATAATTCTGGGCTGAAAACACAACCGCGTAGCTACCGGAATCAATGCCGGAAATCTCGTATTGGCCGGAGGCGTTTGTCACCGCTTCCCTGTTTGCGCCGAGGACCTCGATTCGCGCTCCAGCGAGTACCGCATTGTCCTGAGAACGGCGCACTGTTCCTTGCAGATTGACCGGTGGATTAATCTCTATGCCCCATGATTGAACGCTGCCCGTGTCAGCATGGAAGCGGTCAAGCACGCGCAGGGTCCACTGACCCTGAATTAAGAGGTTATCGAACCGGCTCAGCGCCTGTTGTGGGCGGAAGAAGCCAGTGAAAGGTGGATGCCCACCGTTAATGCTATCAGCAGCTTCATCATCGAACCAGCAATCGGTCATGTTCAGCACGCTGTCGCCGGGGAAGAGATTAAGCAGCACAACTTCCATCGTATCGTGCGGCGGCGGAGCGACGAGCGAAATCCGCAGATCGCGAATCCAGGTGTGCGTGATCGTCAACCGGACATTCAAGTCATGAATTGTGTCCGTACTCGAAATGTCGAGGATGGATGTTACGGTATCACCGTTAGGTCCGTCAGGAATGGATTTGGGAACGTCTGTCGAAGCAAAATAATCGTCGAGCGAGAAAGGCGCAAGATGCATCTCTTGCATACCGTGCACGATTCTGCCGCACGTTTTTCTTTCAGCAATATTCTGCTTGATGTTCCGCGCTTCGAGCCTCGCGTCTAACGCATGAACGGCGAGCAGAGCGAGACCGACGAGGAGCAAATAGCCTATGGGAGAATATGTTTTTTTCAAGTATTTTGCTCCATCGAAATCTTCACTCCCATTCGTTCCATGTCCTTGAAAAAACGAGCGGGTTCAACGGCTAAAGCCATAAGTTGCAGACCGGGTGAGTTGAGACTTCCCTCCAGGTACTGCAGAAGACATGCCATGACCGGAATCGCGGTGAGATCATAGGCATTCGCATGTTCAAGACGAAGCTGGGCATGGGCAGGCTTGCCCTCAAGTTCACCGTCAGCCTCCAAGTTCACGACGTTGTGCTCCGGTGGACGGAAATATTTGTTGACTCCCCACATGAACAGCCTGTCAAGCGCTGTGCGACAAAAAGGAAAACGATAGAAGGACATTGCCGCCGGAAACACCATCAGATCCACAAAGTTGTTGAAGCCCGATATATAGACTCCTGTTTCTTCCAACCCGTACATCTGCGGTAGTGCGTGCATTTCCTCAAGCTGTCCGGG
>JAGVEU010000213.1 GCA_020057985.1 Calditrichota bacterium
CGGTCCGCATCTACCACAATCTTAAACTCAAGTAGCGCAGTACGTCCCACAAGTTCTCTTGCCCGCACCGGATCTTTGACGCCGGGAAGTTCGAGCGAAATCCTTCTCGTTCCCAATTTGGCAATGGATGGTTCTGACACACCGAACTGATCAATACGGTTTCGAAGAATCTCTAAGGAGCGATCTTCGGCATCCGATGAGGCTTCCTCCATCTCCTTTAGAATCGCATCATCTGCCTGCCCCGCATCTCCCCAATAACGGTTCAGGGAGATGTGATCGCGTCCGGCAATCTCACGCAAGGTTGCAAACACGTCGCTTTCTCCGGCGTGAGTTCGCTTCCTCAAATCTGCAAGCAGAGCGTCAAAGGCTTCATCTTTTCCCTTCGCCTGATTCTCAAGCATTTGCACGAGATCAACCTCAAGTACAAGATACATGCCCCCCTGCAGATCGAGTCCGAGTTTGATCGCCTTTGGTCGGTACTCCTTCATGTCCCTCATGAAATCGCCGCGCAGGTACTCAAGCTGCTGAATAGCATCGGCCTTCGCAAGGGTATCAAGGTCCGAGGTTTCGATCTCAGCCTTGAAGTCCACATCATCCCGGTAGATTTCAGTAGCAAGACGTTTCAAAGGAATCTTTGAAGTGTCGGAGAGTTTTGTGAACAGGACTTGTTCCTGTTTGGACAAGCGATCATATTTTAGTGTTGGATACAGGTAATACGCACCTGCTAAGACCAATACCAGCACTACAATCAGTCGCGAACGGAGAGACTTCATAGGGAATTATTTCGAATAACTGCTTTACGCCATTTCGGGGAAACTAAAATATAGAACTTTTTTCACACAAAGTCAAGAGTTGACTCAGCATCTTTTCTCAATATTTTCAATAACTTACAGAAGTCCTCTGGTGGCTCGACAGTGAATAGGAGTGATTCTGAGGACATCGGATGAACAAACCCAAGGGTTCTGGCATGGAGAGCCGGGCGTTCTAAATCCTCCAAAAGCTCTTGAAAAAGCCGCTTCCTCCCTCCGGATAGATCCCCGAGTCTCTTGTGTCTGCCTCCATAATCTGCGTCGCCAAATATCGGATGACCTTCATGAGATAGATGAACCCGAATCTGATGGGTTCGGCCTGTTTTGAGTCGAATTGACAAATAGCTGGTTTCGCGATAGCTCTCTTCTACCCGATACGTAGTGACCGCATGTTTGCCCCCTCTCCGTACCACCGCATATCGTAGCCGATCTCCGGGATGTCTGCCCAGAGGAGCGTCAATTGTCCCCTCATTCGCCTTGAATCTCCCCCACACAATCGCTCGGTATTCACGCTGAACCTCGTGTGCTGAAAACTGCTCGGTCAATTTGCGATGCACATACTCATTTTTTGCCACGACCAAGAGCCCCGAAGTCCCCTTGTCCAGCCTATGCACAATCCCCGGACGGATAGATAAGGATGAGGGATGAGGGATGAGGGATGAGGATTGCTCTTGAGAATAGAATGAGTGTCGTAAACGTGCGTTGTCGTCTTTCTCATCCCTCATCCCTCCGCCCTCATCCCTTCTTCCGAAGTAGTGCATTAGAGCATTCACCAGTGTCCCACTGAAATTACCATGCGCCGGATGCGTCACCATCCCTGCCGGTTTGTTTACTACTAACAGGTACTCATCTTCATAGCGAATATCAAGCGGAATATCTTCCGCGACAATATCCTGCGGCCGTTGGTCACGAAAGTAAATCTCAACGGTCTCCTCGGGGCCAATTTTGTAGGATTTCTTCACAGAGCGCGGAGTGTCGCTGGTCTTATCCGAAACCAGGACTAATCCCGAGTCAATCAACTCATGAACTTTGTGACGGGAGATTGCAGGGAGAATCTGCTGCAGGAAACGATCAATCCGCAGCGGGTGTTGACCCGGTGCGGTCGTTATTCGATAGGGAGTCTGAAGGGGTGGGAATTCGGGCATGGTCTGCCGCATTTGATCCTGAAGTGGTTTGCGGCTGAGGTGAATGTTTGCTTTCTGAATTTGAGAAAGTAGAGTTGCGGCGCTCGAACCAGAGAATTAGTACGAGCAGAGAAATGCCTATGGTGACGCACGAATCCGCCACGTTGAAAACAGGCCATCGTTCCATGATGAAATCGGGAAAGTCCACATCAACGAAATCTGTCACTTTGCCGAAAATCGTCCGGTCAATGGAGTTGCCGATCGCGCCCGCAAGAAAGAGCATAACCGGCCAGCGCATCGGATTACCTGAAATTACCAACCGGTACAGATAGATTGCAAGAACTGCCGCCGCTATCCATCCAAAGATGATCAGCAGCGGAACACCAAGGAACTCCAGACCGAAGGCAATGCCGGGATTGAGAACGTAAGTAAGGCGGAGAAAATCAGTGCCAATGAGCGGAATAGATCCGTGCAACTGCATGAGCTGTCGCACGAGCGATTTCGTTATCTGATCGAGAACTACAAGCGAAAGTGCACCGGTATACCACAGCCAAGCCGCTCGACGGTCAGAAGATGTTTCATCCCTCATCCCTCATCCCTCATCCCTTAGGATGAAGCTTCGCCCTGCTCTTCCATTTTCTTCTTGGCCGCGATGCATAACCGTGCATGGGGAATGGCTTCAAGCCGCTTGAACTCAATCGGTGCGCCCGTTTCTTGACAATACCCGTAAGTTCCGTCGTCTATACGATTGAGCGACTGATCCAGCAGTTTGAGCATCTTGCCCTCACGACTGGCAAACATGAAGGCTTTCTCGCGTTCCTGAGCATCAGTTCCCTGATCCGCCATGTGATAGCTGTACGTCGAGTTGTCGCCCGAGTACTCACCGGTAGTTGTCTCAAGCGATGTCTCACGCAGATAACCAAGTTCATGCATGATCTCTTTCCGCTTTGTCATGATCAGATCACGAAAATACTCTTTCCATTCCGGAGAGTATACGGCCGGTTTCTCACCGGAAGGCCATTTCGGCTTGTCCTGACTGTCTGGTGTTTTGTTGGGTGTTTTGTCTGCCATTAAGTATATCCTCTTTCCAATCTCCCCCCACTTCGAGGGGGGACAAAGGGGGCTGCGTTTTGTGTCTATTTCTCTGCCTTCTCAATCCAAACCCCGAACACGTGTCCGTTTGAATCGAGTTCCTTGCCCAAAACTCTGTCCTTTAACTCAAGAGACTGAGCTAATGTTTCACGGCAAATGTAGTCTTTGTGTGTTTGCAGTGCTCCCGCAAGTTCGGAAGTCCGCGCGGCAAGTTCAACACGAATCCTGTCTGTGATCTCCAGTCCGGACTGTTTGCGGAGATTCTGTATGTGATGAACAACCTCTCGAGCCATCCCTTCTGCGGCTAATTCCGTTGTAATATGTGTATCCAGCGCAATGGTCATGTGGCCATCGGATTTCAACGCAAACCCTTCACATTCTGTGCGCTTAATCAGAATATCCTCGCCTGAGAACTCAAAATCCTCAAACCGAAATATGCCCCCTGCCTCCACGACCTTAATCTGGTCATGGGACATTCCCGAAATCGCCGCTGCCACATCACGCATCCTCGCGCCGACCCTCTTTCCAAGAACTTTGAAATTCGCCGATGCCGAGAATGTTACCAAATCATCATCATCGTGACGGAATTTCAATGACTTTACATTGAGTTCGTCAGCTAATATCTGCAAAAACGGGGCCATCTCCTCTTCTCGAGCTTCCCCCGGAACAACCCATGTGAGGCTGCTAAGTGGCTGTCTAACCTTGAGGTTACGCTCCTGCCGCAATGCTCTTGCAAGGGTTACAGCCTCGCGCAATTGGTCCATTTTAGACTCGAGCGTACTATCCCTCTTACTCGAATCCGCAATAGGGTACTCGCATAGATGCACGCTTTCCGGTGCATCGCCCTGCACATTGCGAATCAGATTCTGATACATTGTCTCGCTGAGGAACGGCAGAAATGGAGCCAGTAACTTGGTCAATCCGACCAGAATCTCATGCAGAGTTGCATAAGCTGTCGCCTTATCCACATCGCTTTCCGATTTCCAGAAGCGCCGCCGCGAACGACGGATGTACCAGTTCGTGAGCAGATCAAGAAATCGCTCAATCGCGGTAGCCGCACTTGCCACATCGTACTCATTCAAAGCCCCCGTCACCTCACCGACCAAGCGATGATATTCTGAGACAATCCACCGATCCATGAGGGTGGGTTCGGTCTTCAATCCGCTCGTCTTCCCATTCCACCCATCAATCAAAGCGTAGGTCACAAAAAACGAGTACGAATTCCACAACGGCAGAATCACCATTCGCACAGCATCCGTGATCTCTTCCTCGCCGAACCGCTTTGGGTTCCACGGATTGGAGGAATAGAAAATCCAGCGTACCGGATCAGCGCCAAACTTATCAAACAACCCCACGGGATCAACGACATTCCCGACCGACTTGGACATCTTCTGGCCTTCGTGGTCGAGCACAAGTTCCGTACAGATCACATTTCGATAAGAAGACCAATTGCCGGGGTTTGACCAGAATTGAACCTCACTCCGATTGTTCTCGCGCTTGGCTTTCTCAAGTTGAGCCTTGGCAACAAGGCAGGAACACGCAAGCAACGTGTAAAACCAACCGCGAGTCTGATCAAGTCCTTCGCAAATGAAGTCGCACGGATACTGATTGCGGAATGCTTGTTCGCTCCCCGGTTCCGCCGGATAGCCATATTGCCCCCACGGCATCAGCCCCGCATTGAACCAACTATCCAGCACGAAATTCTCGCGCTTCATGGGCTGGCCGGAGGGAGTTTTCAGAGTGATCTGATCAATCTGCGGCTTGTGCGGATCAAAATCATCCGGTAACCGAGTTCCGGATTGCTCCGCTAACCTGTGCAATTCGGTAAGGCTCTCCACACAGACAGCCTCGCTACCATCTTCAGTCTGCCAGATCGGAAGTGGACTGCCCCAATACCGCTCGCGAGTCACATTCCAGTCCGCAATATTCTCCAGCCAATTCCCAAACCGGCCATCTCGAATATGCTCCGGCTTCCAACCGATTAGCTTATTCGCCTCAATCATCATCTCGCGCAGTGCTGTCGTGCGGATGAACCATGCCGGACGAGGAAAATACATCAGCGGGCTTTTCGTGCGATAGTCAAATGGATAAGAGTGTGTGTATTTCTCTTTCCCTAACACCAAACCCTTTTCGAGTAGTGCCTTCAGGATATCCACATCCAGACCTTCGGCACGGAACTCTCGCCCGGCAAACGGCTTGGCCATCTCGGTTACCAGACCATTTGCATCCACGGCCAGCACAATCGGAATCTCTTTCTTCCTTAATATGCGGAAGTCATCCTCTCCATAGGGAGCCAGATGTACAAGCCCGGTTCCGTCCTCTGTGGTCACATAATCATCGCAAAACACTCGGCAAGCATTAGGAGAGTCTAAGTTCAGCCAATCCCACATCGGCTCGTATGCTCGCCCCTCCAGTTCGCTCCCCTTCTGGTGTCCAACTATATGATGTTTGCCCAACATTGGAGTCAGCGCCTGATGTCTTGCGTGAGCCAGAATCAATCGCTCACCTTTTTTCCCCGCCGATGAGTCTTCCAGCAACTCAACGGTAATATACTCAATCGCCGCTCCCGCCGCGACTGCCAGATTCGAGAGTAAAGTCCACGGAGTTGTAGTCCATGCCGTCAAGAAAGTATTCGGTGCGTCCTTCAACCGGAACTTCACATACAGTGTGAGATCCGTCACATCCTCATAGCCCTGCGCCACCTCAAAATTGGATAGCGTTGTTCCCGTCCGTGGGCTATAAGCCATCACCCGATAATCACGATACAGATAGCGCGGTGATTGCCCGATTCTGAGTACTCTTTCTCTTGCTTCACCCTCAAGCTTAAGGTTCCAAGCCTGCTTCAACGTCCACCAGTCGCTCTGAATATAATAGGGCTGATAAGTGGCGTATGCATTCTCTAGATCAACAAACCTGCCGAGTTTGCGAATGGCTTCTTCCCACAGACTCTTATATCGAAAAACCGTCTTGCGGCAGTAGTCAATATACTTCTGCTCGCCATAACCCACCACATCGAGCTTGGACTTCAGACCCAGTTCTTTATCGGCAGTAAGTTCCACCGGCAATCCGTGCGTGTCCCAGCCCGCCTTGCGAATCACGCGATAGCCCAGCATGGTCTTGTAGCGCGGCCACAGATCCTTCAAAGCCGACTGCATCATGTGTCCGACATGCGGCACTCCGTTCGTTCCCGGAGGCCCGTCATAGAACACAAAATCACCACGCGGCGCTGGCCGTTCCACCGACTTCTCAAAGACCCGCTTGGCCTTCCAGAAATCCAGCAACTCGCGATCCATCGCCGGCAAGTCTAATTTATTTGGAACTGGTTTCAGCATTTGCTCTCTCCCTCCACTTCTTCAGTGGAGGGATAAAAGGGGGGTGTCGCAGCTTCATGGATTCTCCGGTGGCGCGATCGGTTCGAGAAGCTCGATAAGCTCCGGAACTGCGACCGTCATAAGCTCCCATAGCCTCGCATAATCAATTTTGTGATACTGGTGGACCACCACATGACGAAGGCCGATCCATGCAGACCAGGGAATCTCAGGGTGAAAATCTTGATATTCGCTTGAGATCCGATTTGCCGCTTCACCAAGGATCTCAAAATATCTTTCTGATAGGCGCTTCAGGTCTTCATTAGACAAATACTCTTGGTAGTCCAGACCCGCAGAGATGCGTACAAGTGACCGACATGCCTCCAGCATGTCCAGCAGAGAAGCTTCGTCACGCCACATAATAACGTTGAGCTGATGACAAGATATGTTTCCGTCGGATATAATTCGAACTTTGTTCAACGGCTACCCGCTCGACAAGGTCAACTTTTCTGCCAAGCGCTTGCTCCAACTCGTCTTCGCAGCGCATGAAATCGAAAACCGTCCAATGCGAATCCGGTGCAAACGTCACCAGCACATCCACATCACTTTCCGGCCCAAAATCCTCGCGCAGCACCGACCCGAAGAGCGAAAACTCCACGATCTTCCACTTCTGGCAGAAGGCCTCAATCTTGGCTTGGTCTATCGGAATGCGAGGTTGCATACTCAATGCGCGTATTACGGCCTTTCCGGTGGAATCAGCGGCACGATGAGCCGAATGAGTTCTGGGACGCTTTTCTGTGCGGTTTCCCATACGACTTCCCATTCAATCTGGTAATAGTCATGAATGATCCGGTCCCGCATTCCGGCCATGATCTTCCACGGAATTTCTTTGTGACTCGTCTTAAATTCTGCCGAAATCCGCTTGCTGATCTCGCCTATATTGCTGATACGGTGGAGGACGGAATCCTGTTTCTCGCCATCCGCGAGGAACTCCTCCCAGGAAACTCCACGCGTATAATTGACGATTCGTCTGGCAGAGATGAGAATGTGCAGGAGATAGGTGTCGTCACGCGGCATAAATTCGCTGCTCAGATTCCAGGATCGCTCGACGCAACAGATAATTCTCACTGGATTTCACACTTCGGTGCGTCATCAGATCAACTTTCCGCGCGAATATTCCTTCAAGTTCTTCGGCCATTTCCACCCAGTCAAACAGCGTCCATCCGGCGCGAGGCGCAAACGTCACCAGCACGTCCACGTCGCTATCCGGCCCAAAATCTTCCCGCAGCACCGACCCGAAGAGCGAGAACTCCACGATCTTCCACTTCTGGCAGAAGGCCTCAATCTTGGCTTGGTCTATCGGAATCTGAGGTTGCATAGGTTATGGGTTCTTCTCAAGAACAGGAATCAACACAATGTCTCCTTTAGCGACCTTCGCAGCACGTTTCAGTCGTCTGACCTTGAAGGACTCGCCAACTTCAATTCCCATTTCTTCGCAAATAGCTCTGGGGATTATCAGCTTCTTCTTGCAACGCACTCGCGGCGCAGCAGTTGCATTTCGAGTTCGTGGTGTTGACATCAATTCCTCCTGACAGATCAGTGTAGCGACACAGCTTGCTGTGTCCTCTTTTAGATGCGAAAACCGAAAGTCATTCCCGAAATGGGCTGTGATAAGATTGCAGCGGGGTGAGGACACCCCGCTCGGCGTGCCCTATTCTCGCGCCTTTATTATAAGCCCAAGTCTTCTTTACCCTTTTCCAATGCTCGTATCAGAATTATTTGGATTTTGAATTTCGGATTTTGGATTTTCCTTCAAGCCCCACCACAACATCCCAATCGCAAACGCAGCAATTAAAATCCACCGTCCGAAATATAAAAACAACTCCAGCCAGCGCAGGAACTCGTCAACTTTCTCACCCTTCTTTCCCCACTCATGCTTATAGTATGCCCAAAGCAGACCAAATGCTGAGACAGTTAGAAAAGCAAGAACCGCTTTGATCCAGAATCCTGCTAACATCGCATCCTCTCAACCCATGAGATCGAATCGAATTCGATGCCTTTTCTCAAGGTCGATAGCCTAAATGCATCGCCCTTTTTAAGGCTTGAGTACCTTCAACATAACGCCCAAGGTTGCCCAGCACCACCCCCTTGCTATGCCATGCTTCGGCAAAGTCCGGCTTCAACTGGATCGCCTTTTCAAAGGACTGAAGTGCTTCGCTATCGAGCCCAAGCTCGTAGAGCGTCCCCCCCTTGTTGTACCACGCCTCGGCATAGTCCGGCTTTAGTTGGATGGCCCAATCATAGGCCTGAAGTTCCTCTGCAGAACGCCCAAGGTCGCCCAGCGTTACACCCTTGCAATACCACGCTATGGCATCGTCCGGCCGTAGCTGGATCACCTTTTCAAAGGTTTGAAGCGCTGCACTACTACTCCCAAGCTTGCCAAGCGCCAGACCTTTGTTGTACCACGCCTCGGCATAGTCCGGTTTTAGCCGGATGGCCATCTCAAAGGCCGAAAGGGCTTCTCCATAGTCCCCAAGGCTGCCAAGTATCACCCCCTGCGAATACCACGCAGCAGCAAAGTCCGGCTTGAGCTGTAACGCCCTCTCAAAGGCCAGAAGGGTCTCTCTATAGCGCCCAAGCTTGCCAAGCAGCTCCCCTTTGTTATACCACGCGTCGGCAAAATCCGGCTTGAGCTGGATCGCCTTTTCATAGGCATGAAGCGCTTCCGAATAGCGGCCAAGGTCGCCAAGCAACTTTCCCTTGTTATACCACGCGTCGGCAAAGTCAGGCTTGAGCTGGATCGCCTTTTCATAGGCTTGAAGCTCTTCCGAATAGCGGCCAAGGTTGCCAAGCGCAACTCCCTTGCCCTCCCACGCATCGGCAAAGTCTGGCTTCAGTTGGATGGCCCTTTCAAAGGCCGAAAGGGCTTCTGCAAGATGCGCGAGCCAGCTCAGCGCCACCCCCTTGTTATACCACGCGTCGGCAAAGTCCGGATTGAGCTGGATGGTCATCTCAAAGGCCGGAAGGGCTTCTGCCCAGCGCCCGAGCTCGCCATTGCAGTATCCAATGTAAAAGTAAGCGCCTGCGAAGTCAGGCTTCTTTGCTGCCGCCTGCTCAAATTTAGGAAGTGCTTTCTCATATTCATTAGCCCAGATAAGTTCGAGCCCCGCTCGATAAAGACCATCCGCAGCCTCGATCTTAGGAACTGGTGAAAGCAAAGTCCGTCCGGGGGTCGAAGGCTTCACGGACTGCATAAGATTTCTGACTCGTTTGCTAGGAATCGCGAAGTTGAGGTTTTGACCTTCAACAATCGTCCCCTTTGCCACGCCGATGACATTTCCCTTGATGTCAATAACTGGGCCGCCACTTGAGCCGGGAGATATCGGGGCAGTGATCTGGATGATATCACCGAAGTTCTCAATATCTCGAACGGCTGACACGATGCCGTCTGAGACTGTCTGTTCAAGCCCAAGTGGACAACCGATGACTACAACCTGTTCGCCTACCCTTGGCAGTGTTCCACGTACAGTCGCGGCGTGCACTGCATGCCTCAGAATTTTCACGGATAGTAAAGCAAGGTCGCCGTCCATGTCATCCGCAAGTACCGAAGAGCCAGAATACACCTTGCCATCCGATGTCTTGACTTCGAAACGGCTGGCACCTTCGATAACATGGTGATTGGTTATGACATCTCCGCTGTCGCTAACAAAAAAACCGCTGCCCTGCCCAATCAAATTATCCGTTTCGTCATAAGTCAAGATGACCACCACCGATGGTGAAATTCTCTCAATGATGTCCGGCAGGTTCTGCTGCGCCAAGGTTGATGAAGTGGCTCCGATACATATCAGGAAGAGTAGACTTCGCAAAAATATACGGTGAGATTCCACAGATTCTCCCGCCTTATGATTTGGACGCATTTTCGCTTCTGTGGCGCCGACGGCGCGAGAGCAAGCATTCAATCGCGGTCATCTTCGGTTCGGCTTCAGTGACACTCCATTCCGGATCAGGAATCAAAACAACAACTCCCTATGTGATTTTCTGCGTACGCTTCACTCGTGAAACCGTGAAGGTATCGCCCATCTCAATTCTCAACTCCTCGCACACGGATGCAGAAATCGTTAAGTGCTTCTTGCGACAAACGCGAATTTCTTTGTCTTGATTTCGGAGTCGCGTTGCTAGCATCAGATTCTCCAATATGGGAACGCTAGTTTTTATAGATTGCTTCGATCTTGGTTTGATCTATGAGAATGCGATGTTGCATTGATTCGGTTTCTTGATCTCAGGCAAGCCGTCTGTTTTTTACGACCCCTAAGCGTGTTTCGAGACAAGTTCTGACAGTCTGTGTATCGCCAATCGAGTACTCTTGGAATTTGATCCCAGTTAAATCGAATGGTATTCGCGACTGTCCCGGTTTTGTCACCCTATTATCGAAGTATTCCTTTTGCATGAATCCAATAATATGCTTTCCGCGAGCCAGAGCATAACCGATTTCCACATAGCAGTTTGGTCGGTTATATGTTATATCGGCTATCACAAACGCACAGGAATCAATGTAATCAAAGATATCGACGTGAATGCTTTTCTTGGGTTCCTCGCTCTCTTGGAACACAGGGAAAAAGGGCTCGCCATCGAAGATACCTTTGTACGTATCCAAGATTGCTTGGTGTGCCACCTCGTCATCAGGACTATTCTCATAGTCATCTACATGGCATGCTGCGATAATAAATACAATACTATCATCTCCACCCGGATTCGCTTCGTATAAAAGTCGTCCTGCATGGGTAAGAAGACTGTTACCCCCCGAATAGGACACGACATACTCTGACTTCTGTAAAGCTTGTAGTTCTCGACTGATGGGGCTAGATGGAAAGTGAGCGCTTCTATCGATAGCTATGTCGGATTCGTGCCCTTTCTCATACAGGATGTCGAGAATAATCTGCCGCGCAAGGCGGTTCTCTTCAATATGAAGTCGCCGCATTAGTGGGTGAAGAACAGTCACGGCTTTCGAATTCCTCTCGAACCCAAAAGTTACTTCATTTCGATCTTCTGATCTTGCAGATAAGATGATAGGATCATATTCCCCCTCGGAGAAGGGATGCATCCCATAAGAAGTGTCAAGTGTCATGCATTTGGCAAGGTTGACACTTGCTTCAAGCATTGCGCTTTCTCGCAATTCAGGGCTATCCCGAAAGGGAAAATCAATATATTTAAGTACAACTGCAAAGTCGTTTGTTCCTTCGTGAAAGACAAGATCGCAACATCCTTGTGAATCGCCTCCAGTGAAATATGCTTTAACGTCTATTCGAACCTTACGGAGACTTCGGTCACGATATTTTACGGTTTTTTCCAAGACTTCTCTCGTATTACATAAAGGATTACCTACTCAGAATTCGGTTACTGCCCTCTTCCCGGAAACAACTGCATGGCTTCATCAACCTCTTTGCGTTGAGATGCGGCACTCCTCACGATACAACCAGTTTCCCCTCCCGCACGGCACTGCGCACCGTCGAAGAATTCAGCTTCTTGTCCTCAAATTCCTCCGGCGTATACGGTAAGACATCCATATCTTCCGGACAATTCCACAACTTCAGGATCTGCACCATGCGGTCATGCCAGCGCACTCCGGCGAAGTGCGAGGAGTTCTGCTTCATTCCTCAGGCGGCACGAGCGGCTCGATCAAACTGATTAACTGAGGAACACTTAGCTGGCTTGTATCCCACACCTTTCTCAGATTGATTCGCATGTAGTCGTGGACAACTTTATGCCGCATCCCGGTCATATCACTCCACGGAATTGTGGGGTGTGATTCCCTGAAGCCCTTGGATATTTTTCCCGCCGCCTCGCCAATAATGCCAATCTGTCTGATGACTGAGTCCTGAAGAAGTTCGTTGGTAAGGAAGTCTTCAAAACTCTTGCCATTCGTGTGGCGTCGTATCTTTCGGGTGGCCAGCAGGATGTGAAGCAAGAGTGCATCATCACGCTGCATAAACAGTCCGCGCAGTAGAGAGAATCTGCTTTCGGATAATGTAGTTATCGCTTTGCTCGATCGCACTTCTTTCGCCGATCTCGACTTTGCGGCCAACAATCTTGCTTAGCTCTTCTTCAGCATGAAGGATGTCGAAAAGCGTCCAACGTGAATCTGGCGCAAATGTGACCAACACATCTACATCGCTGTCAGGGCGAAAATCCTCCCGCAGAACAGACCCAAATAGCGCAAGCTCCGTAATCTGCCACTTCTGGCAGAATTCAGCAAGCTTTCCGCGATCTATGTCTATCTGAACACTCATTGTCTATGCCTCTAAGCCGTCCTTGATGGAAACAGTTGCACCGCCTCTTCAACCGCCGCGCGAACAGCGATATAATTGTCTTTTTTGTCATTGAATTCAGCGCGAGTATAGGGGACAAGATCAACCATTTCGTTGCGATTCCAAATCTGAATGAGCAGAGAGACACGGTCACGCCATCTCATCCCTTGAAAACTTTCTGAAACGATAATCAGATCATAATCGCTGTACTTGCGACTGTCACCACGAGCGCGACTCCCAAAGAGTAGCACCAACTCCGGTTGCAACTCGGATTGTAGTCGAGCGAGGAAAGGAGCTAAGTCTTGTTCAACCGATTGAGTATCCATTTAAGGATTCCTTCAGTCTTTGAGATTACATCCGCCGAATACTGTTCATCATAAATATCCGTGATTCTTTCAGTTGGGAAGCTCGGATACCTTGTATCTATGTATCTTGAAGTCAAGTCCCGCAAAAAAGGAAAATGTTCTCTGGGAAAAGATGTTGATTGCGCAATTTCTGCGAGTGAATGAGAACGAGGAAACAACGTACCCACCTCGTCAATATACAACCCCTTCAGAGCTTTTTCGATAGTCTGCTGGCAATGAAAAACAGCGGCAGGATACCTCTCGGCTTTATGAAGAATCTGTGCGTTTTCCATATCGCTCTTCGCGAATTCCAACCAGCCTTGAACTTCATCTCGCATATAGAATCACATCCCCCCAATCAACCCCTTCATAATCCGGGTCATCTTCGGCTCGGCCTCAGCGGCATTCTTGTAGATCTCCGGAATCGAGGCCGGCTTCAGGCAATCGGCAAAACCCTCGTCGGTCACAATGGACATTCCAAAGCATTCCAGCCCCGCATGATTCGCCACAATGATTTCCGGTACGGTTGACATCCCTACCACGTCCGCTCCCAGCAAACGCATCATACGATACTCTGCGCGCGTTTCCAGATTTGGCCCTTGTACGGCAATGAAGGTTCCGCATTGCACCTTGATTCCGAGTGACATCGCAATTTTTTCGGCCAGCCCAATCAGCCGCTTGCTGTAAGGTTCGCTCATATCCGGAAAGCGCGGCCCCAAGTCATCATGATTCGGTCCGATCAAGGGATTGTCGCCGAGCATATTGATATGATCGTCAATAATCATCAGGTCACCCGCGCGATACAGTGGATTTACGCAGCCGCAAGCGTTGGAGACTAACAGCGTCTTTACGCCTAATGCCCTCATCACTCGCACCGGATAAGTAATTTGCTGCATCGTGTAGCCCTCATAATAATGAAAGCGTCCCTGCATGGCCATCACCTGCTTGCCCGCCAATTTCCCGAAATGCAGCTTGCCCGCGTGTCCCTCGACCGTCGAATAAACAAAGTGCGGTATCTTCTCATAGGGAATAACCGTGTCCGCTTGAATCTCTTTGGCTAATCCGCCCAATCCTGTACCGAGAATTATCCCAATTTCAGGTGTAGCCTTGATCTGCGGTTTCAGTGCCGCAGCGGTTTCTTCAATCTGTTGTTTGAGCGCCATTTTTTTCATCTCGCTGTGCGGGGTCTGTGACCACGCCGGAATCTTGCTTCTTGTTGCGCGGTGGCGGAGGGGACAACTTCAGCGGCTCCTCCGGATCATCGCTCTCAATGATTTCCAGAATCTCAGTCTGTGACCTTAACAGAAACCTCAGCCGCTTTACATACGCATCGCGGTGCATTCTCAGCGTGCGCAACTCCTCCTGCAAGCCGATAATCTCCCGCTCTGCCGCAATCCGAATTTCCTCTGCCGAGATTTTCGCTTCGCGCAGCATGTTCTGCCGCTCGGCCTCGACCAGTTCCTTGCTGGTCTTGAGATTCTCCTGCGAGGCCACCACCGAGTCCCGTAAGCTCTGCTCTAACCCCTGATAGGTAGTAAGCCTTGCCTCAAAATCCCGTTGCTGCTCGGACATCGTGGCCACTTGCCTCTGAAGATCTGAGACCTCGTCCGCCACCCGTTCGAGGAACGCCCGAACCTCTGCCGGATCAAAGCCTCGCATGACTTTGGTAAACTCGTACTTTGATATATCAAGCGGTGAAAGATTCATAACTTAACTCCGTTCACCAAAAATGGCCGTTCCTAACCGAATTTCCGTAGCTCCCTCCTCGATGGCGATCTCGAAATCGTGACTCATTCCCATGGACAAGATTGACCAGTGTGGCGGATTAAGTTCTTTTCTTATATTGTCAAAGAGATCACGCAGCAAACGAAAACTCATGCGAACTTTAGAAACATCGTCTACATTTGGCCCCACAGTCATCAATCCGCCGAGTCTCAAATTCTTGCACTCAAGAGCGTGTTCAGCAATATTCGTTACTTTTTCTGGAGATACGCCAAATTTCTGTGGCTCGCCAGAGGTGTTCACTTCAAGCAG
>JAGVEU010000262.1 GCA_020057985.1 Calditrichota bacterium
GTATCTTTCTCGTAAAAATAATCAATCCAAGTCTGTCTGAACAAGCTGCGGTTGACTCTTTGAGGACGTTGGGATTCATTCTGAAGGCTTATCTCAACTCTGTGTATGAACCGACGTTTATTCCCAACGACAGTCATTTTTCCGATCAATGGAACTTGAACAACACCATCCAAGGCTATGAATCTTGCGATATTGACGCACCTGCGGCGTGGGATTTAGCCACAGGGGGAGAGAGTCTCTATGGCGGTGACGTGGTTGTCGCAGTGCTTGAAGAAGGATTTAACAGGGATCATCCGGAGTTGCTGGATCGGCAATGGATCAACATCGCTGAGTTGAACGGTACGGAGGGCGTAGATGATGACTCCAACGGAGTTGTTGATGATATTCGTGGATTTCGAGCCTACAATGATGGCGACACTATCGAATGGAGTGGAGAAGATTGGGTCATCTGCCATTATGATGGTGAATTTGGTTCATTTCACGGCACTGCCGTAGCAGGGCTTGTCACGGCTCAGACCAATAACCAATCACTGCTTGCAGCACCCAATTGGGGCTGTAAGCTTCTGCTGATTTCTACGTGTGAAATGACAACGGGAAGAGTAATCTTAGCGACCGCGTATATTGACACTATGAAGTATCTCTGGATTGCAACGAATGGTCGCCTTGGCGCAAACATCGTTGCTCTAAACTTCAGCTTTGTGAACGATCAAGAAGGATGCGAGGAAACTGGTTGGAACGAATACTTCCAACAAATAGGAAATAAGGGAATACTTTTTGTTAATGCAGGACCTAATGATTTTCGCGATGTTGACATAACCCCCACTTCTCCAACTGACTGCCCGTCCGATTTTCTCATTACCGTGACAAGCTCTCGAAACATGGATGACCCAGCAGGTTATGCATATGGGGCAATAACCGTTGATCTCTATGCGCCCGGCGTGTTAATTCCTACGCTCAATGCTCTCGGCGGCGACTGGCTTCAATCCGGTAATTCGTTTGCTTGTCCACAAGTCGCATCCACTGTCGCACTCGTTTATTCTGTGCCTAATCCCTCGTTCCAAGAGTATTATACTTCACCTCTAATGGGCAACGCCACACTGGAACTACGACAGATGGTTTTCGATAATGTTGATCATCCAAACCAGGACATGGTAGGAAGTTGTGTTACCGGCGGACGACTAAACTTGGTGCGCCCCGTAGTCGCCATGTGCAACTACTACCACGACAACGGCCACATTTTCCAGACTTCCGTTAGCACGGCAACAACACCTTCGAGCAGCCCGAATTACGTGAGGGGTCGTGGCGAACACACGGTCTATTCGGACGGGAATGATGTCTTCTATGCGTGGAATTCTATCTGCAATGAACAGCAACGAATCTACAAACTGTCTTCCAATCGCTACAGCGGAACGCAACCTGCTCTTGCCAGTTCAGAGGAGACGGGTGCAACCGATGTCTACATAGCTTGGATCGGGGGTCAGCAGGGCATCAACGTTCTTGAACACAAACTTCTGGGCAGTTGTATTCCTACATCAACCTATCAGGAAGAGTGGCGTCTGGCCAAGCTGGACGTTGCGGCTCCGAGTGGTGAGGGCGTTGAGATCAGAGATCCATTCATGGTCAAGGAAGAAGGTACGATTCCTGTTGCGCTATTGGCGGTGTCGGGTGGCGCCACTCCCGGTGTGCATTACTGGCGAGCGCCGGATGAGGTGTGGTATGATTTTCAGCCGTGGGCGCATGGAGTCATACCGCAATCGTCAACTCAAAACGTTACTTCGGCTTCGGCGTATACGTGGGAGGGGAGCAACGAGCTGCAAGTCGCATGGACCACAGACGACGATGAAGTTTTCTTCATTCGCGGAGCAGCAACCGGAGCAACCTACTCATGGGATGCGAATTCTTTTATTGAAGTGTCGGACGTGATTCCCTTAGCGCACAACTATGCTAACGTCAGCGTCTGCTATTCCGTGGATTTGGAAGGAGGATTTTGCGCGTGGGAAGGAGTGGATATTGGCTCGGGGCGCAGCAATATCTACTATGCTACAGGGCGCCTATCGAACGGACAAATTGACTGGTTAACTCCAGCGCGTCTTCCCGGCTCAAACGAGTGCCTACACCGGCGAGCGCCGCAATTGCATCCATACAAGGATGAAGCCTTCAATGTGCCCGCAGGTTATTGCCGCATTGGACTCGTCTATGAGCGGCAGTATGATGATGGCGAAATAGCCGAAGTGTTTTCGCGGATCGAATGCCGGGGTCTTCGCATTGACGAAGGCGACCCCACGGACGCCGAATCCTGGGAGTGGTTGCCGCCCGTCAATCGGCTCGCAGGAAAGAATCCAAGCATCACAGAGTGGGGATCGAACGGATTTGGTCTGTTCTACACGGAGGATGGTTTGAGTGCACCCTTTGCGCTGATTGTGGACAACGTGCGTCTCACATACGATTTGGACCCGCCTCTGGTCAATGAGGAAGTGGACGAAATTACTTCCGATCAAACTTGGTATGCTCCTCTTGTACTTGACCGTGCGGTTGCGGTGAAAGACGGAGGATCGCTGATGATCCTGCCCGCACCGCAGAACTGTGATGTTCCAGTTACCATTGAGGCAATGATTGGTGTTGGATTTATTGCGGAGTCAGGGGGTTCACTGACGATTGCCGGAGCGCCGGAGATGCCGATTCATTTGAAAGCCTCAGATTCAGCAGCCGTTTGGTCTGGCATCAAGATAGACGGCGGCTCATTGGTTATGCAGTGGGTGAACATGTTTGATACGGATTCGTTTTGCGTGTTTGCCAACAAGCCTTCAGGTGGTGCGGGCTATCCAGTGGACATTCGACACTGCACGTTTGATGGCGGCAAACTGGCAGCAGGCGGAGACGTGTTGCGGTTGTGGGGAAGTGGCGGGACGAA